>PIVZ01000669.1 GCA_003354045.1 bacterium | reverse complement strand
CAAGCTCTTGCTGAGCGACGATCCGCTGCCGCCGGCCCGCCGTGAGCTATTGCTCAGGCAGTACGATGCCGCGATCGCACACGTTGACGGGCTACTGGGCCGACTCGTGGATTCGCTCACCGATCTCGGCGTCGAAGACCGCACCGTCGTGGTCGTTACCGCCGACCACGGCGAGGAGTTCCACGACCACGGTCAGTGGGGCCACGGCAAATCGCTTTACGATGAGGTCGCCAACGTGCCGCTCGTGATCAAGGCTCCCGGCTGGGTAGGCAGTGCCCCGGTCGGCACGCCGGCCATGCTCGTGGACGTTCTTCCGACCTTGGCGGCCCTGCTCGGGTGGCCGGCGACAGAGGGATGGGAGGGCGTCGACCTGCGCAGCGAGGCAACGCCACGCTCACTGTACGGCGAGTTGATTCGCGAGGGAGGCTTCGAGTCCTACATGATCTACGCCGACGGCCACAAGTACGTCGAGAGCACTAGCGGCCTCGGCAGCGACGTCCGCCGAGAGCTATATGTGCCGGAGCAAGACCCCGACGAGCGGATCAACCGCTGGAGGCCCGGCAGCAGCCAATGGGAGCGTAAGCTCGTAGATGAGAGGCAAAGAGCAAGAGAGCGAAGCGTTGCCAGCGAGCAGGTCGAAATCGACGATGCTTGGCAGGAGAAGCTCGAGGCCCTGGGCTATGTGAATTGATGAACGTTCCGCGGTGAGGGCAATCTCCCCCTTGACCCCTTTTCCGTTCGAGTGGTACGGTCCGGGTGTCACGGGAGATGACCTGGATCCGCGCCACCAAGCTCGGACGCTGAATGAGGGAGGGCTGTCCGTGCGATTTATTTCGATTGTCTTGCCAGCCGTTCTGTTCCTGTCGGCAACCATTGTCGTTCCCGCCCACGGACTCGTGATCAACGAGTTCATGGCCGTCAACGACGCGACTATTCTTGACGAAGACGGTGATTCACCCGACTGGGTGGAAATCCACAACGAGACCGGCGCCGCCGTCGATATGAGTGGCTGGTACCTGACCGACCAGGCTGACTTGCTTACGAGATGGCAGTTCCCCAGCGTCAGCATTCCGGCCGGCGATTACCTGCTGGTTTGGGCGTCGGACAAGAACCGGGCCATTCCGGGGTCTCCGCTGCATGCCAACTTCAAGCTTTCTTCGGCCGGCGAGTACCTGGCCCTCGTCCAGCCTGGCGGCGTCACGATCGAGCACGAGTACGCTCCCGAATTCCCCGAGCAGCTAGCAGACATTTCTTACGGCCTTGCCCTCGATTTGATCACCGAGCGCTGCTTTCTGGATCCCACGCCCGGGGCGCAGAACGACGAGACTCCAGGCTGCGTCTTCATCGCCGAAATCGGCTTCAGCGTGGAGCGTGGCTTCTACGATGCCCCTTTCAGCGTGGCGCTTTCGACCACGACTCCGGGAGCCACGATCCACTATACGCTCGACGGCTCCGATCCTGACCAAAGCAACGGCACCGTCTACACGGTCCCGATCGACGTCTCGACCACGACCATGCTACGCGCGATGGCCTTCAAGGCAGCCGAGGGAGCCACTCCTTCGGTGACGCACACCTACATTTTTCTCGACGACGTCGTTCAGCAGTCAGCAGCCAGCATCCCGGCCGAGTACCTCGCCTGGGGCGGCAACGACTGGGAGATGGATCCCGAGATCGTCAACGATCCCGCTTACGCGTCGACCATCACCGACGACCTCAGGACCATCCCGAGTCTCTCCATCGTTACCGAGGGCGATCATCTGTTCGGGGACGCCAACGGCATCTACACGCATCCCCAAGCCAGGGGCGTGGAGTGGGAGCGCCCGGCCTCCGCCGAGTTCATATACCCCGACGGCTCCGACGACTTCCAGGTAAACTGTGGCGTTCGCATACAGGGCGGCTCGAGTAGGCACCCGACGTGGAAGAAGCACTCGTTGCGGCTGCTGTTCAAGGGCATCTACGGGCCAACCAAGCTCGAGTTCGCAGTGTTCGACGATTCGCCGGTCGAAGAGTTCGATACCATCACCTTCAGTGCGCGCAACAGCAAGACCTGGCACCAGGGTAGCAGGCGGGCGCAGTACATCCGCGATACCTGGAGCAAGGACACCCAGCTCGACATGGGCCAGCTCAGCGGCCACAGCCAGCACTTCCACCTCTATTTGAACGGTTTGTACTGGGGGCTCTACCGCGGCACCGAACGCCCCGACTCGAGCTTCTTTGCCTCCCACCTCGGCGGAGACGAGAGCGAGTACGACGTTCGCAAATCCACCAAGGTAATCGACGGCAACGACGACGCGTGGGACACGATGCACGATCTTGCTGGAGCCGACCTCAGTGTGCAGGCCAACTACGATGCCCTGCTCCAGTACCTCGATGTGGAGAGCTTGATCGTTTACATGATCATGAATCTCTACGCGGAAAACACCGACTGGGATTTTCACAACTGGTACGCGGGGCGCCAGCGTCAGCCGGGCGCCGGATACAAGTTCGTGAGCTGGGACGCCGAGAACGTGCTGGACAAGATCAACGAGAACAGGACCGGCACCAGCTACCACAGGGCGCCGTCGTCGCTGTACGATAAGCTTCGCAAACACAACCAGGAGTTCCGCACTCTGTTCGGCGACCACGTTCATCGCTACCTCTTCAACGGCGGGGCGTTGATGCCGGAACAGGCGGCCGGGCGTTTCATGGAACGCTCGCGGGCGAT
>PIVZ01000668.1 GCA_003354045.1 bacterium | reverse complement strand
AGGATCCCTCCGTGGTGACCGCCTCGCTGGAGTTCGTGCAGCCCGACACCGAGCCGGTGACGATAGAGGTCGAAGCGAGTTTCGAGCCCGCGGCGCCGTTCCTCGGGTTGGACGTGCAAGTGGACGAGATTGACGTGGACAGGCTGCTCGACACCGTCGAGCGGTTGACGCCGGCAGCCTCGGCCGAGCCGGCAGAAGAGAGCGCCGAGCTCGACCTCGAGGGTTATCAAGCCTCGGCCCGCCTGCGCGTGGGTCATACCAAGGCCAGCGGCGTGGAGATCGACGACTTCGACTGTGAGGCCCTTCTGGTCGGCAGCACGCTGACCGTGCAGCGGCTCGAGGCAAGTCTCGGCAGCGGCACGGTGAGCGCCGAGGCCGAGGTGAACCTTGCCTCCGAGGGTCCGGCCTACAGCGGCTCGGTGTTCGTAAACGGCCTGCACCTGCGCCGCCTCGCGACCTTGGTGGAGACCGGCCCACTGCGGCATATCAAGGGGGAATTCAGCGTCCGGGTCGAAGCAGCGGGAGCGGGTCCGCCCGATACCGATAAGCTGCTGGCCGGGAAGCTTGCCGAGGGTGAGAAGTTCGCCATCAAGGATCTACGGATTTCCGATGGCGGCTTCCTCTACCAACCGGACGCCACAGAAGACGGTGGACCGTCGCTGGAGATTTCGGAGCTGGCCGTGGCCACCGCACATCTGGCACTCGACGAGGTCTCCAAGATCAGTGTCGGCGGAAAGTTCAGCGTTGCCGGCGGGCGGCCGGCTGCGCTCAACGCCGAAGGGACGCTCGATCTGCCCGCCTCCAAGGTCGAGCTCGAGGTCTCGATCGACGAGATCGACCTCGATGCCCTCGTCGAGGCCGGAGGCAGTTCCGATGAGAAGGCGGCGCCCGCCGAGTCCGCCAGCGAAGAGATAGGACCCATAGATACCGGCCCGCTCGACCTCACGATGACACTCGACGTGGCGAGCCTGAAGGCGGCAAGCCTGGAGATCACCGACCTCCACTCACGCGCCACAGTCGGCGGCGGCAAGGCCGTGCTCTCCGAACTCAATGCGGGGCTTGCCGGCGGCCGGGCCGAGATGACCGCCAGCGTGGATCTGACCCGGCCAGGCCTGGCCTACCGCGGCTCGGTAAAGCTCGACGGAGTGAACGCGGGCGAGCTCGTGTCGCCGTTTTGGAGCGAGAGCTGGGGCCGTCTTAGCGGAACCATGGGACTTACCGCCAAGGTTGCCGGCCGCGGAACGCAAAGCGAGGCCTTGCGCAACAACTTGAGCGGCGACGGATCGCTCAGTCTCGATGAAGGAAGCTTCTCGGGCTCGCCGATGCTGCGGACTCTGGCCGACTTCACACGGGTGGCCGAGCTGGCCGATCTCGAACTGGTGGAGTCGGGCGGCCCCTTCACGATCGGCGGGGGCCGCGTCAATACCCCGGGCCTGCTGCTCGGCGGACCGAAACGACGTGTGGTACTGATCGGCGACGTCGGTCTCGACGGCGCACTGGACGTCGAGGCGCGCGTCGGTGTTTCTCCGGATGCCGCTGGAAGTCTGCCAAGCGGAAGCGAGTACGTGGTGCTCCATGAGAAGGACGGTTGGTCGAGCATTCCTGTCGCGCTTGCGGGAACCGTCGATCGCCCGGTACCGACGCTGCCACGGCGCGCGCTGGCGGAAAAGGCCACCGAGATGGTGCCACAGGTGATCGAGAAGTTGCTCGGCGGCGGCGACAAGAGCGACGACGAGGACGGCGACGAGGACAAGGGCGACCTGGGCGGCGGCTTGCTCAAAGGCCTCGGCAACTTGTTACAGCAAGGGCAATGAGCCCCCACTGCCTCACCCCACGCTACTACCTGCCCCGGACAATTCATGAATCACCCCCGCTGACCAGGCTGGTACCCGAGCTATGAGCGAGATCATCGTTGACAACCCCGCCACCGGCGAGACCGCGGTAACTGTTCCTACCATCTCCGCCGAAGAAGCCCGCGGAGTGGCCGAATCGGCCTCTGTCGGGGCCCGCGAGCTTCGCGCCTGCACCGTGGCCGAGCGCGTCGATCTGTGCGAGCGCGCGGTGCAGGCCATGGAGGGACGATCGCAACAGATTGCCCGCGAGATCAGCCTACAGATGGGCAAGCCGATCAGCGAAGCACGCGGCGAACTGCGGGTCATGGCCGAGCGGGCCCGGCACATGATGGACATTGCCGAGGCCTGTCTGGCCGACATCGAGCTTGCGCCCAAGGCGGGCTTCGAGCGACGCATAGAACGGGTGCCGGTCGGCGTCGTCCTCAACGTCTCGGCGTGGAACTATCCGCTGTTGATAGCTGTCAACTGTGTGGTTCCCGCGCTCCTGGCCGGCAACTCGGTATTGATAAAGCACTCCCGGCGCACGCCACTGTGCGCCGGTCATTTCGCTGATGCGTTTGCCGCTGCCGGAGCGCCGGAGGGCTCGATGATCGCCGTGGTCGCCGACCACGCCGCCACGGCTGCAATCATCTCGCGTCCCGAGGTCGGCTATGTTGCCTTTACCGGCTCGGTGGAGGGAGGCCGCGAAATATCTCGGGCCGCCGCCGGCCACTTCATCGACGTGGGACTCGAGCTCGGCGGCAAGGACCCGGCCTACGTGCGGGCCGATGCCGACCTCCAAGCGGCCGCCGAGGGGCTGGCCGAGGGCTCCTTCTACAATGCGGGGCAGAGCTGCTGCGCTGTGGAGCGTAT
>PIVZ01001402.1 GCA_003354045.1 bacterium | reverse complement strand
CGCCGACGAGGATGTCGCCCGTCTTGGCGATATCCTGGAAGGCCGGGTCGTAGTTGAGCATTGCCTTTGTGCCCATTTCGTCCGGCGTCAGGTTGTCCTGGTAGGTGAACTCCTTGCCGTAGATGCCGTCGGTGTTCATGTTGTCCTTGGGCACCAGGAGCAGTTCGCCTTCGATCTTGCCGGGGAAGCCGTCGAGGATTGCGACCTTGGCGGCCGGGGCTTTCGGCTTGGGCATTACCTTGACGGAGCTACCGGCATCCAGCGCCTCTCGCCGCGCCGTTGCTGAACCGGAGCCGACTCCGGCTGGAGCTGCGATCCTGCCGGCGATGGCGGAGGCTGCGACGACGGTCGGGCTTGCCAGGTAGACGAATGAGCCCGGGGCTCCCATGCGTCCTTTGAAGTTGCGGTTGGTGGCTGAGATGCCGACCTCGCCATCGGCAAGGACGCCATCGCCGAGGCCGATGCAGGGCCCGCAACCCGGCGGCAGCGCGATCGCACCGGCGTCGAGCAGCGTTGCCCAGTGGCCAAGCCTCGCCGCCTCGGCTTCGATTTCGCTGGAGGCGGCTGCGATGTAGAGCTTGACGCCGTCGGCGACCCTCTTGCCCTTTCGCACTTTGGTGGACTAGACGAAGTCTTCGAGGAGTCCTTCGAGATC
>PIVZ01001401.1 GCA_003354045.1 bacterium | reverse complement strand
CGTAGTAGTCGCCGTCGATCACCGAGACGCCCAGCGCCTTGCGGCTCGGCAGGGTTGTCGCGTTGATCCAGGTACGGTAGCCGGGCCAGCCGGCGACGTTCGGCGGATCGAAGATGACGTGGCTGTAGACGTACATGGAGTAGCTCGTCCAGGCGGTCGATCCCGCCTCGCTGTCGTAGCCGTCCATGAGGTCCAGATCCTCCAGGTAGAGGCTGCGCAGGAGCCCGACGCTCTTATCGATGCCGTCCGTGACCAGCGCTCCGCGATAGTTCTGGTCGAAGAAGTGTTCGCTCTTAAAGAGGCGGTCGAGCACCGGGGCGACTTCGTAGTTGTTCGTCCGCAGCGTCTGCGCCAGGTCTTCGATCAGAACCTCGTCGGGGAACTCGTCGATGAACCAGCGGTAAAGCTTGCGGCAGATAAATCGCGCTGTCTCGTCCTGCTGGAAGATGATGTTCACGATGTCGTGGCCAAAGAAGGCGCCAGTCTGGCCGAGGAAGGTCTTCTCGTCGTAGTCGTGGTTCGCTGGGAAGAATGTCGCGGTGAGCCCCTCTGTCGTTGCCCAGCCGGTGAGGGCGCGTGCGGCCTCCACGATGTCGTCCGGCGAGTAATGATCGAGGCCGAGGGTAAAGAGCTCGAGCAATTCGCGGGCGAAGTTC
>PIVZ01001400.1 GCA_003354045.1 bacterium | reverse complement strand
GCCCTGGGCGAGGGCATCGAAGAGCGCCAGGAGGAGCTGGAGCACGCCGTGCACGAGCGCGAGGAGCGCTACAAGAGTCTCATGGCGGCCATTCCGGAAGTGATCTTCAGCCTCTCGGTCAAAGACGGCTCTCTGACTTCCCTGAGCCGCGCTTTCGAGACCCTGACCGGCTGGAGGTCTGCCGTTTGGCTGGGCCGGCCCTTTACCGACCTGAGTCACCCCGATGACGTACAGCGAGCGGTGGGGCATATGCACAACGTCCTCGTCGGAGAAACGCCGCCGGCGTTCGAGATGCGGGTTCGCGCCCACGACGACTCCCAGGGAAAGGCGTATCGCAGCGTCGACGTCCTCCTGGCGCCGGAGATGGAAGACAACCGGATGACCCGGGTGCTGGGTATCGCCCATGACATCACGAGCCGTAAACGGGTGGAAAAAGACCTCCGGGCCGCCATGGCGGTGGCCCAGGCGGCGAGCCGTGCCAAGAGCCAGTTCCTGGCCAGCATGAGTCACGAGATTCGCACTCCTATGAACGCCATCATCGGCATGACAGGGCTGCTTCTGGACACCGAGCTGAAATCGCGCCAGGAAGAGTACGTCGAGACCATCCGTTCAGGAAGCGACACGCTCCTGGCACTGGTCAACGACATTCTCGACTT
>PIVZ01001399.1 GCA_003354045.1 bacterium | reverse complement strand
GCCGTTCAACTACCTCGAGCTGCAGACGGCCGGGCGGGTGCGGCCCCGCAACATCGGCGTGAATGCGTCAAATCTTTCCGCCTGCGGCGATCCTCCCACGCGGCCCTACGGCCTGTGGGTGCTCGATACGCCCGACGATCCGGGTTCGAGTATCACCGTGAATTTCATGGCCTCCGCCGACGAGAACAACGGCGAGACGGACGTTACGCACTACTTCATCTACAGGCGCGAGGCAGGGGAGGCCTTCGGAGCGGCGATCGACCACGTTCCCGCTGCCGGGCTGACCTATTACGTCTACAAGAACGACACGCACACGCCGGACCAGGACAACATTCCAGTGGATGGGGTGAATTACTACTACGCCGTCACGAGCTGGGACTGCAACCCCCAGGAGAGCAACCTGTCCTATCAGGCAGGCCCCGTCGCAAGTCAGCCGAACGGCTCCGCGCCGCCGCTACTCGTAGAGGCATTCGACACGCCCTGTGACGAGGGCGGCGAGGTCACGCTTCTCTTCGACCCGAGCCCCGACGAGGGCGGTGGAGAAGTGACGTCCTACCGGATCTTCCGGGGAACGATTGGCGGCGAATTCCTGGCGAAGACGCTCATCGGCTCGATCCTGGCGACGAACGAGGTCAGCTACACCTACCTCGACAACG
>PIVZ01001398.1 GCA_003354045.1 bacterium | reverse complement strand
ATCGTCATCGGCCGATCGAGCGTGACACCGGTTGGTGACACGTAGCTGCCAGGCTGCAGGTAGAGAGTGCTGCCGTCCGGCGAGTTGGTGTAGGCCTCGCCAAGGGTGTTCCACGGAAAGTCGCCGCTGCCGTCCTCGGTCGTACCGGCCGACCCCGACCAGACGAAGACGTTTTCTCCAGACAGGCACGCCTCGCTGGTGACCTCCGGCTGGCCAGACGGGCACGCACTCATGTCCATCAGCCCCCGCGTGGCCAAGGTCTCGAACTGGGAGCGCAGCTGCGCTTCGACCTCTCGGGCCTCTCGGGACGAAATGCAGGTTTCCGTCACGGGGCTGCTGGGCGCGGCCTGTTGGCGCGCTGCGGCGCTCGAGCTCAGGCCCGAGGCGACGGCGGCCCAACCGTCGAAATCCGATAGCACATCGATGCTCCCGCTGATTCCGCACCACGGTCTGTCGTTGAGGTCCTGTTCGACGGGACCTTGGTCGAGCACGCCATCGCAGTCCCAATCGACGGGATTGATGCCAATGCCGAGTGGCTCGTCCAACGCCCCCTCGGTGATCGTCATGAAGCGCCCGTGCGAATAGTCCAGCTCCTTGAGCAGCGTCGTCTCGTTGGCGAGCCCCAGGAATTGCATATGACTGCGACCACCCCGTAG
>PIVZ01001397.1 GCA_003354045.1 bacterium | reverse complement strand
ATCGCAACCGTCGGTTCGGCCTCGGCAATGTCGGCGTCGGCGTACCGCTTTAGTGCAACTACGGCAGCCTCAGCCCGAGCTGTCGGGAACGTGAACGACTCCAGGGTCATCCCCGCGGGCACCCCCAACTCGATCGACCACGAACGCTCGGTGACTGCAACCACGCGCTCCTCACTTGTATCCAGTTCAACAACATTCAGCCCGTGGTCGTCGCGAGAAGTCTCGGCAAAGCCACTAATCGGTGAGGTATCCAACAGTTCTTCGAGCGTCGGCACCACCCCTCGACCCTTGGCGTGAATCTCAAGCCGTAGCACACCTTCAGATGCGCCACGATCGTCGAGTACCTGCTCGATCTCCAGGCCCTCCAACGGCCGGCGGTCTGGAAGCGCGTCGCGCGCATCAATCAACACCGGCGATGTCGTGACGGGCAGGATCACCTGCCCCTGGCCGTCGCTGAAGTCCATGTCCAACTGCAACGGTGGCACACGATAGGTCCGCGCATCCAGCGGCCGCAGCAGCAGGTAGGCCAGTGGACGGGCTTCCCACCCCGGCCTCTCGATGCTTGCCGGGGTCACGCCCGGGTCGTGGAACTGGATTGCCACCACCTCGAACGCCTCGGAGAGCACCTCGCGCCGGTGCTTCTCCAGGGCATCGCG
>PIVZ01000667.1 GCA_003354045.1 bacterium | reverse complement strand
GCTGGAAAACGACATCGATATCGAGCACGCCTGCCAGATAGGCCGGCGCTTCGCCTTGGTCGTTCCCAACATGCCCGGTCAGATAGCCCAGGGAGAGGAGACCGTGAGATCGCATGGGCTGGAAGGCCGGCTCATTCCTCGCGGGGTAAGGACCGACCGGGAGCCGTTTCCCGAGCTATGGGAGAAAGGCCAGAAGAACCCGCAGGTGGTCGCCGACTCGGTGGCCGAGGTCGGCCGGGGCTGCGTTGCCGATGGCGCCGACGTGATAGTCGTGGGCTGCTGCGGCTAGGGACCTCTGTGCAGCAACGCGGGTTTCAACAAACTCGAGGTGGATGGGCAAGAGGTGCCGGTGCTCGACCCGACCATGGTTGCGGCAAAGATGGCCGAGACCGCCGCCGACATACGCAACGGCACCGGCCTGCCAATCCCCGCCAGAACGAGAAACCAGGTCCTGCCCTCCGCCGAGGATTGGGCGAGGATCAGAGCCCGCTTCGGACTCGAGGGCTGACCAAGAGCGCCCAATCGGCACGCGACCTCATCGCGCCGCCCCTCGCTCCATGCGAGGACGACTCTCAGTATTTCCGACTCGGGCTGAGACGGTGCGATTGCTTCACCGCCAGTGCATGGCGGTGCGTCAAGTCGCGACCGAGCGCTCCAAGCTGACCGTAATACGTACTCAGGGCGTTGGACTTAGAAACCGGAGACGGTGCTCTTAGCCGGCGTGGTTATGGGTGACGAAATGCTCTTATCAAACGCCGGGGGTAGATCCGGCCTCCCGCTTATTCTTCTTACCCTCGGGAAGGGTCTACCCTACGATAACCAAGGCCCGAAAAAGGAGCGCTAGCCGTGGCGATACCGTGAACCCGGCTTCGGCAGCGGCGCTGCCGCTGGAGTAGCGCTGCGGTTGCGGGAGGTTGCTCTGTGCTCGGGCTTACTTCAATCGTTGCTGCGGGCCGCCCTGCTCGGCAGGCGGAAACGGAATGCCCGAGAATCACCCGGCCGATCGCTGCTGCCCCCGTTTTCCCCTCTCTGTCTGCTCCGGCACCTCAGTCTTAGCCGGCGGCTTCGAGCCCGGATACCTGGGCCGACTTCCAGACAACCAAGAATGATGTTGTATAACCAGGTCCCTATCATCTATATAAGCCTAGCGAGGCAGAGGTAGTTGCGGAGAGGCGAGCTTATGGAAGGTGCATAAGGGACTGAGCCAACCTGGCGAATCCCCGCGGGGCGAGAACGGCATCAGATCAATACCCGAGTGCATGGGATCGCAAAAGGGACACGGGGGTAGAGAAACAAAATGACAACCGAGACTAGACAAGCAAGCCGAATGGCCCGGGTGATATTCGGTGTGGCAACCACCGCTTTGATCGCAACCCATGGGCCAGCGGTCGCCCAGGTCAATCAGTCTTGTGGGATGTTAGCCGCGTCGGGATGCACGATGCTACAGAGCGCCCCCCCCTGGTCACAACACCCAAACACTGTCGTCCGCGAAGCATGGAGTCACTACGCGTGCCACACGGGCTGTGCTGTTACAAAGACCAACGCAGGACTATGCGAGATATTAGCGTCGACACTCAGGGCAGAATTTACAATCGCGTCAGACACTTCAGCGATGGGGTGCGATTTCAACTGTGGTGCGAAAGGAAAATGTTCTATACGCGGTGGAGACGGCCTCCCCGTCGAGCTGATGCACTTCGGCGTGGAGTAAAGGCAGGGCGGGTGGCGGCAGGTGATCTGCCGCGCATCGGAGGTTGATCTTCACGTCACCTGCCGCCCGCACAATCGCGCCGCGAGCCTGGCGAGCGAAACCCCACGCCAGCACTGGGTTGTGGGTGTATCTTACCCCCTCACACACACTTTCTCAGGAGGTGGTGTGGTGACGTGCATTCTGCACGGATTCGCTAGCAAAGTGCCGTGCTGGCCGGTTACCTCATCCGTTTACGCCGCCAGCTGGTAGTCGTGGTGGAGCCCGCCGAGAACCGGGATCTCAACCACTCGATCACCTGACGTAAGCGGGCCTTCTTTCAGCTCCGGTATACGTTGGCCGATCCCCTGATGAGGTCTGGCGCGATTGTAATAGCCACAGTACTCGGCAAGGACCGACAGCATCTGCCTCTCTGTCACGATGAGGTGATGGTCGAGGCATTCCCGGCGAACACTGCCCAAGAGTCGCTCGCAGTACGCGTTGGCGTTCGGTGCTCGGTAGGGAGTGACAAGAATTCGGATACCGGCTCCGGCAGCAGCGTTGTCGAAGTCTCTCCCGAATTTGTTGTCGCGATCACGAACCAGATATTTCGGGCATCCATCCCATGCTGTGGCATTCCTGAGCTGTTGCTCAGTCCACGAGCTCGTCGGGAACCGTGTCACTCCGACGTGGACGATACGCCGCGTCCCGATCTCGATGATGAAGAATGCGAAGATGGGTCGGAAGAAGACATCACAGGTCTTCGTGCGGCTGGCCAGCAGAACCAGACCAACGCGGTCGCGGGGTGCGAGCTTGGGTCTCCCGATCCGGCGGCGTAGCAAGACTACTTGCTGGCGCAGTAACTGATTCTCGGCGATGAGTTCTTGGCGAGACCGGCGGCGATCGGCGAGCGCGCCAAGACCAAGGCCCACGTGAGGCCATGTCGCGGCTCGTGCACGTCGCTCGAGAAAAGCGACCAAGCGCGATGCGTGTCGTCTAGCAAGATCGAGAATTGTGCCAGGCATCAGCC
>PIVZ01000666.1 GCA_003354045.1 bacterium | reverse complement strand
CAACTTGGAGTGGGGGCGGGCGAAATAGAACCGCACAGCGGTTAACATCCCGTTTCGGAGCGTTGGGTTGGGACCCTACACCGAGATCTGCTCGACCACGTAGTAGTTCTCAGCCAGCGCAATGATAGTGCTCCATGGCCTCTGGCCGTGATCCGATCGGCCATACAGCTGTACCGTCGTTCTGGCTCTTCTCGACTGTGCGATCGCTGCGATCCTACGATACCTATCCCCATGCGCCGAATGTCCACGGTAGGAGGCGTCGATCAGAAGATCCACCTGCGTTGGCCCCCCTCGTTTACGTAGGGCGCGGCCGGCGCCACGGCGGCCAAGATGCACGTCCAGTGGTGCGCAAGGCTCAGCGGCGAGGTGAGGCGGGGGCGCTGGTTTACATAATCTCCACATCTCAGACATAGCGTGTAGCGGATACTCGGAGGTGGCCGCTAGAAATAGCTATCCGCGGGACAGCAAGTCCTACTTCTACGTCTATCAAGTACGGGCGGTCCGCGGCGGCTCGTGATCTGTAGATGGGGTCTCCGGGAAACGCATCGAAAGAGCAGAGGGCCTGATCCCACCGAAAACATATGGCGCCTGTCCTCGTGCGCCTACCCTCTTGGACAGGCATTCGCTGAGGTGCTGCCGTCACCACTGACCCGAGCGACCTATCTTGCCCGCACACGACTGCCCAATGGTGTTGACGGTCACGTCAATAGTGGAGGGACGACCAGCCAAGATTCCGGCCGTGTGTGCTTAGTGGCTTCTTTATTTGCGCCTTCCTGATCACATTACCTCACGCAGTTACTGCCGGTGATCCGGCCGTCAAGTGCGAGGTGAACAAGCTAAAGGAGGCGAGCAAGTACGGGGCGTGTCGCTTGAAGGCCGAGTCGAAGGGAGTGAAGAAGGCCGAGGCGGCGGACTACGCCAAGTGCAACGCAAAGTTTGACGAAAAGTGGGACAAGGTTGAAGGCAAAGCCGATGGGACCTGTCCGACGAACGGAGACGAGGCGGACATTCAGGCCGATATCATCGAGGACAGCGACGCCATTGCGGCCAAGCTCTCCGGGGTGCGCTTCGTGGGCAACCCCGATGGAACAATCACGGACAACCAGACGGGTCTGGTGTGGGAGAAGAAGGACAGTGTGGGCGGCGGTCCGGACTACACCAACCCACACGACGTGAACAACATGTACACCTGGAGTGACGCGGCTCCCTGGGAGGTTCCATCGGGCACCGTGTTCGTAGTCAGGGCTTTGTCACAAGTTCTGGAGCTTCGGAGTCGGCCAACCGCTAGAGTCGTCCAATGCCACCGATCAGCTATCGCTACTGCCACTTTCCGCCGACAATCATCCAGCACTCCGTCTGGCTCTATGCTCGCTTCTCCCTGAGTTTTCGTGACGTTGAGGATCTGCTCGCCGAGCGTGGGATCATCGTCTCCTACGAGACCATCCGACGCTGGGTCGCAAAGTTTGGACCGCAGCTCGCGTGCCGGCTGCGGTTCGAGATCTGGGCCTCTCGGTTCGGCACCACCAGGCGCGCTGGAAGAACAACCGCATTGAAGGATCGCATGTATACGTGCGGCGTCGAGAGCGACGGATGCAAGGTTTTCGGTCGCCTGCATCGGCGCAGCGTTTTCTCTCTCTACACGACGCCACCTACAACACATTCAATACCCGACGACATCTTTGCCACGCTTCCGATCACCGAGAACGGCGACGAAAAGCACTGGGCATCTGGCACGAAGCCGCCTGCACTGTCACATAGGATGTACCTTCTCCCGATCTGAGTCGGACTCGTCTAGGTGCAACTTTGTGACAAAGCCGGCACGGAGTCTGACACCGCCGCCCATCCCCAGCTCGTTGAGTCGGCCCTCAACGTGGCGGTACCCGTCTACGATCACCGGCAGTTCCCTCGAGAACTCGTCCGGGTCCTTGCGAATCGCCGAAGAGGGGTTAACTCTCGGTTGATTGGTGGGCATCCGTGAGTTAAGATTAGCGAGTATGTGGTCGCTGGAGTTCAGCAGGGGAGCCACCAAGGCACTGCTGCGAATGCCTCGCGACCAGGCTGCGCGCATTCGGAAAGCGATCGACGTACTGGCGCGTGACCCGATTGGTGCCCGCAACGTCAAGAAGCTGACGGAACATCCAGGGTATCGATTGCGGGTCGGCGACTGGCGAGTGCTCTATTTGCTCGACCGCGACCGCATCGTGGTCCAGGTCGTCAGGGTTGCACACCGCAGAGAGGTGTATCGATGAGTGTTCAGATATTGGAGAAGAATGGGAAGCCAGCCTTTGCGGTGTTGCCCTACGACGAGTACAAGGCGCTTCTCGAGGTAGCCGAGGACGCCGACGATGTGGCCGTGCTGGCCCGCTTTGCGGAACGCTACGCTAAGGGAGAGGAAGAGACGGTGCCGGCCGAAGTCGTGGACCGCTTGCTTGCGGGTGAGAGTCCGCTACGAGTTTGGCGTGAGCATCGCGGCATGAGCGCGGCGCAGGTCGCAGAGGCTGTGGGGGTCACGCCGGCTCATGTGTCGAAGTTGGAATCCGGCAAGGGCGACCCGTCGGTGGCGGTGCTCACCAAACTTGCGAAAGTCCTGGGTACATCACTGGAAGAGTTGATCGCATAGTGTGCCCAGCGGATTGCGGCGAGCGCCCCGCGCTTTCAGCCCGGCCCGTTCGCGGCGGCCGGCCTCACCTGCCGCCGCTGCTTCGGCTCATTCTCG
>PIVZ01000099.1 GCA_003354045.1 bacterium | reverse complement strand
CAACGCTTTTGGGATGTTCGACAAGCCGAAAGGAGTGGCGCTCGACAGCTTCGGCAACATCTACGTCGTCGATTCAGGGTGGTCGAATGTTCAGATCTTCAATCCGGACGGACAGATCCTCCTGTTCTTCGGCGGCCGCGGGGCCTTCCCGGGCATGCTGCGCAATCCGACCGGGATCGCGATCAACGCCGACGATACCATCTACGTAGGCGATTACCTCAACCACCGCCTTGACGTCTATCAGCTGGTCAACACGGAGGCCGGCGATAGCTATCTGGAAACCACGCCGGTGCAATGAAATCGCAGGTTCCAGGAACGCGCGACCGGCGTCGCGCGCGCGCCGCGAAAGCCAATGTCGCTACGGCGGCGTGTTTCGTCCTGATGATTGCGTGTCACGTGCCCGCGGCGGCCTACTGCGTACGCAGCACATCGTCGCCCGTTTCCGCGCCGGCCGTCACCTTTTTGAGAAGCTACCGCGCGCCGTTCAAGGCGCCCGCCCGCATGGCAGTGGATGCGTCGGGTGCCGTCTACGTCACCGACCCAGTTGCGCGTGAGATAGTCGTGCGCGCCAGCGACGGGAGTGTCTCGTATCGCAAGACCGGATTCGGCTACCCGTTGGCGATAGCGATCGACGCGGCCGGCAGAATATACCTCGGCGATACTTCGTCGGGAGCGGTCACGGCATTCGATTCGAGCTGGAACGAGCTCTTCAAGTTGGGAAGCGGCAACGGTGAGTTCCTGATGCCCAACGACATCGCCATCGATGCAGAGACCGGCGAGATCTACGTGGTAGACAGCAAGGCCAATACGGTCAAGGTCTACGGTGCAGCAGGAACTTTCGCGCGTAGCTTCGGCGAGCCCGGGAGCAGCGACGGGCAGTTCCTCGCCGCCGCCGGAGTCGCGGTGGACGCGACGGCCGGCGAGGTGTTCGTGAGCGATTCGCTCGAGGCAGAGGTGCACGTCTTCGATCGGAGCGGCGACTTCCAGCGTTGTTTCGGGCGGAGGGGCAGTTCGGCGGGCAAGTTCGGCATGCCACAGGGCCTGTGGCTGGACGGCGAGGGGCGAGTGTACGTTGCCGATACCTTCGACGGCCGAGTTCAGGTTGTGGACACGGAAGGCGGTCACATCGCTTACATCGGCGAATTCGGCGAGAAGGCCGGCAGCCTGCGCATACCCGCCGCGGTGGCCGTCGATCCGTTCCAGCGGCTCTACGTTGCAGCAACCAACAATGCCCGCCTAGAGGTCTTCGGGCTGGACGAGTTCAGCGATCCGGAAGTCTATGTCCCGGCTGCACTGGCGGTGCGGCCGACAGCCTTCGGCCTGTCGCCGTTCCCGGGAACGGTCGGCGGATACGTGGAGATCCCCGGATACGCGTTGGGCCAGGTATCCGTGGAATCGATAGCGGCGAACTCTACGGTGCCGGTGACCGGTGCAGGGTCCGTCGGAGACTTCGATGCCGACGGCCTGCCCGATCTGGCCTTGAACTTTGACCGAACGGCGTTACTGGCCACCCTGCCGGCCGAAGGTGAGGCGGAGATTACCGTCCGCGGTAACGTGGGGGGACTGGTCTTCGAGACGAGCGCGAGCGTTCGGGTAATAGACACCTCCGTGCTCGACGCGGATACCGATGGTACTCCCGACAGCGAAGACAGATGCCCCTCCACTGGACCGGGCGACGTAGTTTTGCGCGATGGCTGCGGCTTGGCGGAGCTTTGCTCTTGTGAGCGCGACGCTTCAGGAACCGAGTGGCCCAGCCACAGGGACTACGTGCGGTGCGTGGGCGGCGAGGTCAGGATCGCCCGTCGCGCAGGAAAGATTTCGTGGGCTACGCAACGCGACGCCCGGAGAACCGCGAATCGGTCTACGTGTGGCGCACTATGTCCGAATCTGAGCGTGGGCGACGTCCAGGGTATTTGGGTGTGCATCGACGAGCGTTGCCCATGCGAGGGGCCCGAGCCCGGCGTCGCGTGGGATGGGGTCTCCAGCTTCATGAGGTGCGTACGCAACCAGGCGCGCGTGGCCGGCAGGGCCGGCCTGATATCCTACGACGATCGGCGGACGATCATCGCCGAAGCTAAGAATTCGGGCTGCGGCGCTCCCGGAGAGCTACGATGAGCCGGCACCTGTCTCTTACGGCCGCTGCGCTGGCAGTGGCGCTTGCGATGGCACCCGGCGCGTTCGCCCTCGACCCGCCCCACGAATACGACGCCAACGGCATCAACTGCTCGAACTGCCACATCCCGCACCACGCGCCAGGCGGCACGATCACCCGCGTGGCGGGCAATCCCAACCTGTGCATGAGCTGCCACACCGCCGGGGGCCTGGCTGCCAACCGGCCGTTTTCGGACAACGACATGGCCTTTCCCGGTCTCAGTGGGACCTCCCATCGCTTCGACTCGGGACCTTCGGGCCACGTGGAGGCGGCTCTGACCAACAGCTCGCCGGGCACTGTGCGCTCGGGCGGCGCCTTTACCGGGCGTATAGAAAAGGTCTATACGATAACGGTGGACAGTTCCGGCAACTCGGGCGCTGCGGCGTTTTCATGGTCGGACGGTGTAGGCGGCAGCGGTTCCGGGGTGAGTGGCACTGACATGGCGGTGGCCGAAGGGTTGACGCTGACGTTCACCGACGCGGAGACTTCGCCGTCTTTCGTGGCCGACGATACCTTCACGCTGTACGTACGAACGGACCTCCGCCTGCCGGATCCCGACGACCCGTTCGAGAGCGGGATGGAGCGCCGGGTTGCCGACGGTAAGGTCGTGTGCTCGACCTGCCACAATCAGCATTCCCAGGAGCTCACTCCGGCCGACCCGAACGCTCCCGCCTATGGCGGTGACGGCACCGGATGGGGTCGCCACTACCAGCGGGTAGACAACGACGCGAACCAGATGTGCCACGTGTGCCACAGCGCGCGCGACGTGACCTCGTCTACGCAGGGCTCGCACCCGGTCGGCATCCCGGTTCCAGGCACAGGAGACTTTCAATCTCCGCCCGACCTCGGCCTGGTGCAGGGTAACGTCGATTGCACGGTCTGTCACAGCCCGCATTTCACGGATTCCGGCGGCGCCAATGGAGGTGCGGGCGACGGATACATTCTGCGGCGGCATATCGGCGAGATCTGCTACCAGTGCCACACGCTGGCCGACCAGGCGACGGCGTCCCATTTAAATACCGGTTCGGGCGCTCTGTGGCCCGGCGGGCAGTACGGCTCGGCCTTTCCTACTCACGACACCGACATGCAAGGCTTCTGCGTGAACTGCCACTGGCCGCACGGGTGGCCGGACGACCAGGACATGCCCTCAGATTTTCCCAAGCTGTGGGTCGAACGTTACGACACGAGCGATGCTCGTACAGATCCCGACGACGCCGAGGATCTTTGCTACACCTGTCACGACAGCGACCCGGCCAGCACGAACATTCGCGGCGAGTTCCTCAAGGGCACCAACGGAACCGACATCTTCCATCACCCTGTCATGGACTCCGAGCAGACGGCCGGGCGCTCGGTAGAATGCGTGGATTGCCACAACCCGCACAAGGCGACTTCGGCGAACAAGCACAAGGGCGTGGACGGGATCGACCTGGCCGGCGATCCCATCGGACCCGGGACCGCCAACGCCGTCGAGATCGTCCAGTATGAGCTTTGCTTCAAGTGCCACGGCGATACCTACAACTCGAGCAGGCCCGATCGCACCAACAAGCGGCTCGACTTCCAGACGACGAACAGCGCCTTCCATCCGGTGGCAGGGCCGGGTCGTAACCAGTCTCAGAACATGAACGACCAGCTCCTAGGCGGGCTGACTAGCAACTCCACGATTCTTTGCACCGACTGTCACAACAGTGACGGGACCGACAATGTCACCGGCCCGGCCGCCAACTCGAACTACGCGACCCAGGGCCCGCACGGGTCTAACAACGCTGCCATTCTACGGGGCGAATACTGGACTGACCTCATGGGGCCGAGCAACTGGAATTCGAGCAACTTCGACCTTTGCTTCCGCTGCCACGATACCGACCTGGTGACGGCGAGAGAGAGGCGAGACGGTGCAAGGACGAACTTCTTTGCCGATGGTGAGAACCTCCACTGGGTCCACCTCGAGGACAGAACCGACAAGGCGAGGGCCACTTGCAAGAACTGTCACTTCAACCTCCACAGCAATCGCACGGCGAGCAATACGCAGTACAACATCGATGGCAACGTTACCGACAGCCCCCCCGACGGCGTACACACGCATCTGGTCAACTTCTCGCCCGATATCAACGCCACCGGCAGCCGCAACAAGCCGGAGTGGCGTTACAACACGGGCACTCGGACGCGATCCTGCTACCTCTCGTGCCATGGCACGACGATGTCGGAGAGCTACAGGCCGGGCTCGAGTGTGGACGACGATCCCTTTATTCCCTGAGAGCCGGTGTCGCGACATGATTTTGTAGCTTATCGGGGTGTCGCCGTTGCGCTTTTGGCGCTTTCGTTGGTTTCCTGCGATCCGACAGTCCGCCACCGGGTTCTATCGACCGTCTTCGACGACGTCCCGCCGCCGGGTTATGAGCCTCCGCCGCGCAAGCCGGTGCGGACGGCGCGGACAGTGGCGTGGAAAATACCGGAGATAGTCGAGCCCGACGAGGAGGAGGCCGAGGAACTGCCCTCCGAGCCTCTGCGGCCCGCAATCGAGTCGCTGCGTGTCTGGGATGAGGCTCTCGCTCTTCTCCCGCGCAGCATTACCGGCGGACCCGACTGGGTGAAAGCGCTTGCCGACGGCGTGATCGAGCCGCGTGCGGCAATCGATCCGGAAGTACCACCGCCGCCGGCTTTTCCCATCGACGTACAGATGAATCCGGACTCGGCGTTCACTGTGAAGTTTCCGCACGGCGCACACACGGTGTGGCTTCAGTGCCCCAACTGCCACCCGGGCGTGTTCCTGCCAAAACGCGGGGCGAACGAGTTCACCATGAGTGACGTCTTCGCGGGCGAGTACTGCGGCAAGTGTCACGGTAAGGTCGCTTTCGCGCCGGAGGGCAACTGCGTGCGCTGCCACACGCGCCTGCAGGCGCCGCCCCCCGTCGAAGGCGTCGCCGACGATCTCGCCCGCGCGGTCGAAGCCCCGATGCCCGCGAGCCCGAGGCTGATTGGCAAAGGGAAACAGGCCTACGATGCCTACTGCGACTTCTGTCACGGTGAGGACGGTGACGGCAACGGGCCAGCGGCGCCTGACATCGATCCGCGCGCCCGTGATTTCCGAAAAGGCACGTACAAGTTCCGTTCCACCCCGATGGGGACGCCGCCCACCGACGCGGACATATATCGTACGATCACGATGGGGGCCCCCGGTACGTCGATGCCCGCTTTTGCCGCGCTTCCCGCGGAGGAGCGGTGGGCGCTCGTTCACTACATAAAGACGTTCTCCGACCGCTTCGAGAAAAAGAAGCCTGGTCCGTCGATAGAGATTCCACCGGCGCCCGAGATGACCCCCGAGATGATTGCAGAAGGACAGAAGGCTTTCGGATCCAGTGGTTGTCCAGGCTGTCATGGAACCGGTGGCGGTGGCGATGGGCCGATCGCCGGCAATCTCAAGGACACCTGGGGCTTTCCGGTCCGTCCCTTCGATTTTACCAGCGGCGAGCCCATCCGTAGCGGGGCCGAACCGGAGGATTTCTACCGAGCGTTCATGACGGGTATCGACGGCTCCCCGATGCCGGGATTCGCCAGCAGGTTCTCCTCTCAACAAGCCTGGTCACTGGTCTACTATCTCAGGTCGTTGGCGGCGGGCGATGCGGCGGTGAAAATGAACACGATTGCCGCGGACGTGGGGCTCGCGAAGCCAACGCCGGTCGCCGCCGGGCCGCCGGAATCGAGAATCATGGGCAACATATACTTTCCCCCGCGAGATTGGGTCCCGGAGATTCCCACCGCGATCTTCCCCCATTGGCGTCACCGCATTCGTTTCCGTTGCCTGACATGTCATCCGGCCATTTTCCCGATGAAGACGGACTTCGAGGGGATCGACATGGCAGCCATCAAAGCCGGCAAATTCTGCGGCAATTGCCACAACGATCGCACGGTGTGGGCTCCGAGCTTCGACACGTGTATCTTCTGCCATCCGTCCAGGTGACTGAGCCGCGCCACGATGAACCGCCCGCAAACCTTCATGCCTCGGGTGCTCCTCATGCTGGTGCTGGCCATCGGCCCACCGGCAGCACTCGCGCTTGCCGACGACGCCGCCGAGCAGAGCCGGACGTGGTTGTCGTCTCTGCCCGATATGCGCATCTTGATTCCGAGGCGGTCATGGCTGGAGCTGGTCAAGTTCGGCCGTTTCGGCTTGGAAACGCGACTGGGAACCGAATGGGACAGTAACGAGGTGTCGGTCACCGACCAGGAGGACAACAAGTTCGAGAGGCTCGCGTTCACCGAGCGTATGGACCTGCGCGGAGGCGCCTATGTATACGATCCGCGGCTGCTCAACCTACGGCTGGGAGTGTCCTTGGGGTTCTTCCAGGAGTCCTTCAGTTCGGACGAGGACAGCGGCGACAATGATGGTAACTTGCTCGGCTTCGATGCACAGGCGGTGTTCCTCGAAAGCAAGCCGTACACGCTACGCGTCTTTGCTAATCGAGTGAAAGATACTGTCACTCGCGAGTTCTCCGGCACCAGCGAAGTCCTCATCGAAAACATGGGAGGCGAGCTCGCTCTCGATGCGTTACAGTTCAACTCGACGCTCAGTTACCGGCGCCAGCAGGCGGAGGAATCGCTGCGTCACATCGAGGCCCGCACCGAGCGCGCGGAGACCCGGGATGTAATCTCTTTCCGCGGCGAGCGGCAGGGGGCTGTGAGCAATATCGATATGGACTACGAATACCAGGAGGTACGTGACGAAGTCGATTCTCGTTTGAGCTTCGTGGCGCAGGACGCCTCCCTGTATCTGCGCCGCTATTTCGGCCCGTACCTGGAGAAAGACGCGCAGGCGCGCTTCCGCGTCTTCAGCAGAGAGGGGCGCTTCGACAACTTCACCGGAAAGGCCGACGGCGGTCTGCACACCGATCATACAGATACGCTACGAAGCACATTCAACTACGGCTTCGCTTTTCACGACACGGAGAGCGGCGACACGTCTACTCATATTGCATCGGCCGGTCTTCAACACCGACTCTGGGGCAGTCTCAAGAGCTCCCTCCTCGGCTTTGGCAGCTACGCGTCCTTCGAAAGCGGCGACAACCTCGGCTACGGCGGCCGCGGCGAGTTGGGCTACTCCAAGCGTCTCCCGTACGACGGCCGCGTCAATGTGGACACCTCGTTTTCTTACCGAATCGACGATCAGACGCAGACCAGGGGCGAGGTGTCGGTCTTCGAAGAAGCCCACAAGATCGAGGATTTCGAGCGAATCTTTCTGAGCAACGAAATGGTGGTTTTGGACTCGGTCTTCGTTACGAACGGAGACGGCACGGTGATTTACGAAGAGGGCCGTGACTATACTCTGGTCGAGATCGACGGCCTGGTCGCACTCGATCGGCTGCCCGGCGGATTACTGGAAGACGGGCAGACGATTCGGGTTGATTACAGCTTCGAAACGGCCGAAGATTTCGAATACTCGACGGCCGTCTTGCGCACTGATTTGGCCTTTGATTACGGTTGGATCACCGTGTACTTGAACCGTCGAGTCACCGGGCAGGATCTATTGTCCGGCGAGGGCACGGCCTTCCTCGACGACACCGAAAACATCGTCACCGGGGCTCGCCTTCAGTGGTCCGACCCGCGCCTGACGGCAAGCCTGACCGCCGAGTATCGTTCTCAAGACTCCAAACGGTCCGACTTCACAGCGCCTGTCTTACGGCAGGCGCTGTCGTGGCGTGCCCTGAGGACGCTCACGATCAACTTCAACGCCAACCAGACCTTCGCCGAATTCAGGGCCCCCGATCGCGAGACGACGACGATGCTGGCCCGGGTGGCTGCGCGCTGGCGGCCACGAGCATTTTGGGACATGGAGGTGTTTGGCGGTTATCTCGAGCGCAAGGATGACCTCGCGTCCGATGAGACTTTCATCGATACAGGGGTTCGCGTCCGTATCGAGCTCGGCCGGCTGAGCATCCGCCCGTCCTTCATGGTAACGAACCGTCAGGTGGGGAGAGGCGATTCGATGCGTCTACGTGCGAACCTGGATATCGTGAGGCGTTTCTTCTAGCCCGGGCTGGGCGTAGGAATCGGGGATGGGAAAACGAACAGCGATGCGACGGCTACTTGGTTTCACCCTGCTGCTCCTTCTGAGCTGCTCACCCGGCGCGCAGCAGGAGACGGCCCACGGGCCCCTGTTGCCGGTGACGGAGCAAAGCCTCGTGTGGCCGCGTCCGCCCGGCGAGCCACAGATTGCCCTGCTCGGCGGCTTCACCGGCAGCGACGACCTGGGACGCGCACGCTCCCTGTTCGATCGGTTCGGCGAGTTGCTCGGTGTGACGACGTCGGAGCGTTTGTTGCGCCCGACCGGTATTGCAGCGCGAGGCGACCTGCTAGCCATCGCCGACCCGGGCAGGCGTGCGCTGTTCAGAGTCGATCTCGCTGACGGAAGCTTCGAGAAGATCACGAGCGCGGATGACCGATCTCTGGTTTCGCCGGTTGCGGTTGCGATTGGCGATGAAGATGAGATCTACCTGGCCGATTCAGCCTTGGGCCGGATCTACGTCTACGGCAAGGACGGCCGGCTGCGGTCGCACTGGGGCGAGGGCGATCTCACCCGCCCGACCGGTGTCGCACTGGATGGCAAGCGCAAGCGGCTCTACGTTGTAGACGCCTTCGAGCACCGGGTCGTCGCGTACGGACTGGACGGCAACATTCTCTTCACCTTCGGTGGGCGCGGAATCGCGCCCGGCAAGTTCAATTGGCCAAGCACCGTGTGCCTCGACGGCGAAGGCCTCGTCTATGTCGTCGATGCGCTCAACTTCCGCGTGCAAGTCTTCGACGGCGATGGACGTTTCCTCTCAGGTTTCGGCCGTCCAGGAGACGGATCCGGCGATTTTGCAAGGCCCAAGGGTGTCAGCGTAGACAGTTTGGGCAACATATATGTAGTTGATGCATTGTTCGATACAGTTCAGTTGTTCGACGTCGAGGGCAGGTTTCTGATGGACTTCGGCCGTCGCGGAACAAAAATGGGGGAGCTGTGGCTCCCCACCGGGATTGCCATCGACGGGCGAGATCGGATCTATGTCTCGGATTCGTACAACAAACGCATACAGGTGTTCCAGTTTCTCGCTGGCCTGTGAGGTTGCACTCCGTTTCATGCTCGACAAAACGACACTAGCGTTTGCCGCCACCGTCATTGCCTTGAACTGGGCGTCGGTGGGGCACACCGGCATCGAGCAAACACCGCACAACTTCATCACCGGAGGTGCCGCTTCCACGAACGCACGTCAGCCCGGCCTGAGAGTCGGGCCGTGCGTGTTCTGTCACACACCTCATAGCGCCAACCCTGCCGGCGGCCTGTGGAATCGGGCGCTCCCGGGAACGTCCTATCGGCTTTATGAAAGTTCGACTCTGGAAGCAGACCTCGGCCAGCCGACCGGATCCTCTCGTATGTGTCTTTCTTGTCACGACGGGACGTTGGCGCTCAGCGACATGAGGGTCGTACCGCCGGCTGCTCGCGGTTTTCGGAGAACACTGCGCGGAGCTGCCGCACTGGGGACGGATCTCTCCGCCGATCATCCGATTTCTTTCGTTTACAATACGGGGCTGAGCGTGCGAAGAGCGGAGCTAGTGGATCCTTCGAGCCTGCCACATGAAGTACGGCTGGACGAGACCGGACAACTTCAGTGTACCACCTGCCACGACGCCCACGATGATCCATATGGCGACTTCCTCGTCATGGAGAATCGTGGTTCACGACTATGCACGACCTGCCATCGGATCGGCGGCTGGCAGGCCTCGGCCCATGCGAACTCTACCGCGACCGACAGGCGCGGCGTGCAACCGTGGCCCCATACCGAGTTCACGACGGTTGCCGACAACGGCTGCCAGAACTGCCATAAGCAGCACGGAGCGGAACATCCGGAGTGGCTGCTGGCGGCGGACACAGAAGCGGAACTGTGCCTCACCTGCCATTCCGGAGCCGTCGCGGAGGGGGCCGACCTCTCTCAGAGCTTCTTGTCGTTCAGTATGCACGCCGTCCAGACCACGGCCGACATTCACACCCCCAACGAAGATCCCGCACTCATGGATCGACACGTGACCTGTGGCGACTGCCACGATCCGCATACGGTGCGGTCGTCTCCGCTGGGCTCGCGGGGCCGGATGGCCACACTCGGCTCGCCACCCGGGCTGAGCGCGAGCGGTACAGCCGTCACGACGGCGACGACGGAGTCTGAGGTCTGCTACCGCTGTCACGGAATTGCCGACGCTGCCGTGTGGGTGCTGACCCGTGACGACAACCTGACCAACATCGGCCTCGAGATCAGCGTCGAGAACGAGTCGTTCCACCCCGTGGAGAGCACCGGGCGAAACCCGGACGTGCCGGGTCTGGAGGCCGGCTACACGACCAGTTCAAAGATTACATGCTCCGACTGCCACGGCAGCGACCGCGGCGCAGTTGGCGGAGCGAGGGGGCCGCATGGATCGGCATACGAGCCCATTCTCGCGCGCGAGTATCAAATGGTGGACCCCAGCATGGAGTCGGCCCGAAGCTACGACCTGTGCTATCAGTGCCACAATCGAGAAGTTCTCTTGCGAGATGTAGGCGGCTTCCCGCATCGGCTTCACGTGGTCGAGTCGGAAACCTCATGCGCCGTTTGCCATGACGCTCACGGCTCGCGCAACCGGCCATTTCTCGTGAACTTCGCCGTCGCGGGAAATGCGGGCGATTCGATAGTCACCCCGTCATCGAACGGCAAGCTGGACTTCGATTCGTTCGGATCCGGTAGCGGACAGTGCTTCCTCGAGTGTCACGGGGTGGACCATGACCCGTTCGAGTACCCGGCCGCGCAGCGCTTACCGTCCAACCGCGCCACCGGGTTCTCGTTGCCCCTGCGCTAACCCGGGTCAAGGGCCGCTGCGTACGAGACCGCACCGGCCATCGTTTACACGTTCTCGTCGTTGTCGGTCATTATAGGCAATTCCACGCGGAACGACGTTCCCTTTCCGACTTCACTTTCGACGGTGATCCGGCCGCCATGATTGCGCAACACCTCGGCGCAGATCGAGAGCCCCAGCCCCGTTCCCTGTTCCTCTTGCTTGGTCGTTACGAAGGGCTCGAAGATCCGGGCGCG
>PIVZ01001396.1 GCA_003354045.1 bacterium | reverse complement strand
GCCAGTTTAGCTTCACTGAGTCTGCGCTCGAGTTCCGCCGAGCCCGCACCCTATCTTCACTCGGCCGGCACCTGATCTTCGCCGCGCGCGCGTGAGCTTTACCGGCCGCGGCCGAGTTCGCCGATCGCGCTCACTTCCCCGATTTTTCTTTGATGATATCTCGTAGCGGGCCCCACAATCCCGCTGGCGCGGCGATGAGCCCGGGCAGCAGCGTGTCGGCCCTGTTGAAGGTCAGCGGCCGACCGAAACGATCGGTCACGGTGCCGCCGGCTTCTTCGACCAAGATGGTGCCCGAGCAGATGTCCCACTCGTTCTTCGGCCTCAGCGAGAAGGTAGCGTCCGCCAGACCAGCGGCCACCAGTGCGAACTTGTAGGCCACGCTGCCGGTGGGTTTTACACGCATGCTCTCTCGGTACTCCTCCCACTCGCCGCGCCCGCTCTCCGATCGACTTGCCAGTACAGTCGCCTCACTCAGCCGGCACTCACTGGAACAGCTAATGGGCTCCGTGTTGAGACGGGCGCCCTTGCCCCTCTCGGCGCTGAAGAGAAGATCCTCGACCGGATTGTAGGAGACGCCCACGCGCACGACGCCGTCCACGAAAAGCGCGACGCAGACGCAGAACTCGGGAACGTTATCGATGAACTCCTTGGTACCGTC
>PIVZ01001395.1 GCA_003354045.1 bacterium | reverse complement strand
TAGCCATGCTGAGCATGCCGTAGCTCTTGACGACCGCGCCACCACGTTCAACTACCTCGTAATGGCGATCGCCAAGGCGCAGCTCGAGGATCTCGAGGGGGCGCGAACCGCGTATGACGAGGGCGCTGCGCAGTGGCCGGAAGAGCTCGACCAAATCGGGAAGGTTCTGGCGACTGCGGACCAGGGCCGGCTTTGGTTTGACACGGCCAAGGAGCTCTTCGAATTGCGAGACGAAGCCAAAGCTCTTTTGGACCGTAGGTAGCGACGCTTGCCCGTAGCGCCGCGCCGCATGGGCCCTCCGCCGCCTCGCTGCTCCAGACGCAGCCGAATACGGTCCACTGAATGTCTACCTTTCCCGACAAGCACTCCGTGGTCCCGTGGACTGAGCCCGGGCTTGTCCGCAGATTACGCCGATTCGCGCAGCTTGCAGGATCCGGGTTGGTGGCCTCGCTCACACCTGCATAGCCATGCTGAGCCTGGACCGAGATGGACGAAGGAGGCTGCTTCGGTGTCGTCGAATGTGTGCTCAGAGAAGCCAGCGCATGGCGCTCGGCGGAGCCCGTCCCGCCGAGGCGCTGCCGAGGTGCTTGAGGTACCGTCTGGGTGGGCTGACCGGCACGACTAGTCAACCTGCGAAAATCGGCGCAATCTGCGGACC
>PIVZ01001394.1 GCA_003354045.1 bacterium | reverse complement strand
TGGCGGCGAATACGGCCCTGAAACGCGGCTGTACCGCTGCGGAAGTAGCCGACGTGGTGGCCTTCCTGGCCGGACCGGACGGCGCCTACCTTACCGGAGTGGCGTTGCCGGTGGCCGGTGGTATGCCGACGGGGCTTTAACCGCCGGCGATGCAGGAGAAAGAAGCGGTGACTTCCACCCAAGAAACATACGACGCTATCATCGTAGGCGCCGGCACTTCCGGATCCTACGTGGCCAAGGGTCTGGTCGAAGGCGGCATGAAGTGCCTCATGCTCGAAGCCGGCCAGAGCTTCGAGAAAGACAGCTACCCGAGCTCGGAACTCGACGCCAACTCGCAACTGTTCTGGGGTGGAGGCGTCGAGCTCAACGCCGAGGCCAGCATCGGACTTCTCAGACCAAAAGCAGTCGGTGGAGGCTCGGTGGTGAACCAGGCCCTGATGGATCGCTTCGACGACTCCGCTTTCGACGCCTGGCAAGACGCCTCGGGCGTGGATTTCCTGAACCGCGAGGACATGGATCCTTTCTACGATCTGGCGCGCGACGAGATCAGCCTGCAAACCGTTCCCGAGGCTTACCGTAACGGCAACGCCGACGTGTTTCGCAACGGCTTCGAGGCCAACGGCTACACTTGTGCTCCGCTCGAGCGCGGCCAGAAGCC
>PIVZ01001393.1 GCA_003354045.1 bacterium | reverse complement strand
TTTCTCGTCCTGGAATTCGAGGCGCTGGACCTCCTGGAGCAGTTCGGCCTTGCGGGCCCTCATCTGCCACTGGCGCACCCAGCCGGATTCGCTGAACAGTAATAAATAGGATACGAGGATCAGGCCGAGCAGAAGGAAGCCCTTCCGGCTGTGACCGCCAATGCGGCCCCGTTTCCACGGGAGCCGGAGGTAGGGGCTGCGGGAGGGTGCCCTGGCTCCGTCCATCTCTTCCTTGCTCGTCTCGGCGCCCGAATTAGCCGCCGTACCTGTTCTAGGCGCCGTACCTGTCTTAGGTGCCGTACCTGTCTTAGGCGCCGTAGTTAATGGCCGCCAGTCCTTCGAAGCGGCCCTGTTCGTCGAGTTCCTCCGCGATGCGCAGAAGCTCGTTGTACTTCGCGATCCTGTCGCTGCGGCAGAGACTGCCTGTCTTGATCTGTCCGGCATTCGTCGCGACGGCGATGTGGCTGATTGCGACGTCCTCGGTCTCGCCCGACCTGTGAGAGATCACGCTTGTGTAGCCCGAGCGCTTGGCCGTCTCGATGCAGTCGAGCGTCTCGGTGAGCGTGCCGATCTGGTTGAGCTTGATCAGGATGCTGTTGGCGATCCCCTCGTCGATGCCGCGGTTGAGGCGGTCGGTGTTCGTGACGAAGAGGTCGTCG
>PIVZ01000665.1 GCA_003354045.1 bacterium | reverse complement strand
TGGAACCCGCCGGCAGGAGAACGGCCGCGCTGCAGGGGCGACGAGACGCGGCTCAGTTGCCGCTGAGGACATGAAATGCGGACAGGTACAATTTCCTTCCCTGAAGGAAATTGTACCTGTCCCCATTTCATGCCGGCACCGTCCTTCGGGACGTCGCTTCCTGGAGGGCGAGCCCGCCTCGCCGGCTGCGCTGCGTTCAGATGTTCAGCGCGCGACCTAGCGCGGCCAGCGCCGCTTCTTTGACCGCCTCGGCCAGGGTGGGGTGGGCGTGGACGGTGCGGCCGAGGTCTGAAGCGCTTGCGCGAAGCTCCATGGCAACCGTGGCTTCGGCGATGAGCTCCGAGGCATTCACACCGACGATGTGGACGCCAAGGATGCTGTCGGCGTTCGCATCGACGATTACTCTTACCATGCCGTCGGTCTCGCCGGCGCACCTTGCGCGCCCATTGGCCTGGAAGGGAAAGCTGCCGACACGTATCTCGTGGCCTTCCTCTTTGGCTTTCTCTTCCGACATACCGACAGTGGCCAGCTCGGGCCGGGTGTAGACGATGGCGGGCATGACGCCGTAGTTGACCTGCCCGGCCAGGTCGCACATCAGCTCCACGCAGGCAACGGCCTCTTCTTCTGCCTTGTGCGCCAGCATCGGCCCGGCGATGACGTCGCCGATGGCGAAGATGCCTCCTATGTTGGTCTCGTAGCGCTCGTCTACGACGACACGGCCCTGCTCGTCGGTGGCGATGCCTGCCTCGTCGCACCCGAGGCCGGCGGTGTCAGGCCTGCGCCCAACGGCCACCAGTACGATGTCGTAGCTGTCGGTGCTCTCTTTGTCCTTCGACTGGAAGGTCACAGTCACACCGCCCGCGCTCTTCTCGGCCTTCAGCGCGCTCGTCTCGAGGCGGATGTCGATCCCTTGCTTCTTGAGAGATCGCTGCAGGGTTCTGGCAGAGCGGCGGTCCGCCCCCGGCACGATCTGCTCCATCACCTCAGCCACGACCACCTGGGCGCCGAGACGATTCCATATCGATGCCATCTCCAGGCCGATGGCCCCGGCGCCGACCACCAACATCTTCCCCGGCACCTCGCCGAGCGAGAGGGCCTCGGTAGATGAGACGATGCGTTCTCCGTCGAAGGGCAGCTCGGCGAGCTCGACCGTCGCGCTTCCGGTGGCGATCAAGATCCTCTCGCTGCTAACGCTGAGTCGCTGTTCGCCGCTAACCTCGACCTTGCCGGCGGCTTCTATGCGGGCAGTGCCCTGTATGCACTCGACCTTGTTCTTCTTCATCAACTGCGCCACGCCAGCGGTAAGGGCGGTTACGGTCGCCGCTTTACGCTCCATCATCGCGGCGAGGTCGAGCTCTACGGCGCCGACCTTGACCCCGTGGGCGTCGAGTCCTTGGCTGGCGTGTTGGTAGACCTCGGAAGACTCGAGCAAGGCCTTGCTCGGTATGCAGCCGACGTTGAGACAGGTGCCGCCGAGCGCCGGGTCCTTCTCGATGAGAGCCACGCTCATGCCGAGCTGGGCTGCTCGTATGGCGGCGGTATAGCCGCCCGGACCCGATCCGATGATGGTGAGGTCGTAGCTCTGTTCAGCCATGTCGATCTCCGCACTCTTTAGCAGTCCCGGCGCTTTCCACCCTACCTTTGCGAAGGATCAGCCGGCAGCCGCGCCCCTGTTGCCCCGGCGCCTCGCGTAGCATAGCCCGAAAGCCAGGCAAACGAGGTGCGGGTTCTTTCCGTTGCATCTGGCCTACATCGTTGTAGACGTTCTTGCCTTCTCCGGCGTTTCAGTTCGCCTGGCCGCCGGCCGCGGCCGGGGCAATGCGGCGCACAGGCCGGCATGGGCGGTTGTCGTTTCGCGCCGGGCTCGGCACACTCTGAGACGGTCAAGATCTTCGTTCCGTGAGGGTCGGGGCACATGGGTGAGCGGCCGGCAGCGAAGGAGGCCCATAATGATCCGAACAACCACCAACCATCGAGTCGTAGCCGCCTGTGCCGCTACCGCTTTCATGGTGCTCGCTGCGACCGCCGCGCCGGCTGCGCAGGGCGACTGCGGCCAGCCGATTACCGACGGTGAGGACCCCACCACGACCGACTGTCTGCTCGTCCTCAAGGCCGCCGTGGGCTCTGAAGAGTGCCCACTCTGCGTGTGCGACGTTGACAGCAACACGAGGATCGTGGCGAGCGATGCCCTGCGTTGCCTGAAGAACGCCGTGGGCGGCGACGTAGAGATCAATTGCCCGGAGTGCCCGCAGACCACCACCACCACGGTCACGACCACCACCCGGCCATCGACTACCACCACCTCGAGCTCCTCTACCTCGTCCTCGAGCACGACCCTGCCCGAGGCCTGTCTGGACGATGGCGACTGCGAGCATCTGGGCGCTCAGCCTGGCGATTTCCTCTGCAATCCCAATACCGACCTATGCGAGCGCCCCTGCGAGACGGACGACGACTGTAGTGGGTTCCTGGAGTGCAATACGCAAACAAACCTTTGCGAACCGCCAGCTTAGCGAATTTAGCTAAAGCGTTAGCTGTGTTCCTGGCGGTCGTCGGGAGCCCGGCCGGGGCGTCAGCGGAAGAGGTGCGAGGCGGCGGGGAGCCGCCGGCCGCCATGGCTCCTGGTGCCCCGCCAGCGGCTCCGGCGGCGGCAGCCCAGCCGCGACCGGCGTCGCAGGGGCCGACTGCGCCCGAGACCTTCTACGATCAGATCACCCGCGGCGTGATC
>PIVZ01001392.1 GCA_003354045.1 bacterium | reverse complement strand
CGGGGCCGAGGATCTCCCGGTAGCGCTGGGCGGCGGCGACCGCCTCGGCGTCGCGATCCTGATACAGACCCCAGGGGACCTCACCCTTCATGCAGGCGGTCAAGGCGATGAGTCCCTCGGCATGCTCGGCGAGGATCTCGTGGTCGATCCGTGGCTTGTAGTAGAACCCTTCCAGGTATGCGCGGGAGGTGAGGCGCATCAGGTTGTGATAACCATCCAGATTGCGCGCCAGGAGAATCAGGTGGTTGCTCCGACTCGACTTCTCCCCGGTTCGTTCGGTGCGACGTCCCGGGGTGATGTAGGCCTCCATGCCGATGATCGGCTTGATCCCCACCCGCCGGCAGGTCTCGTAGAACTCGATGGCACCAAACATGTTGCCGTGATCGGTAAGAGCAATGGCGGGCATGCCGAACGACTTGGCGCGCTCGGCGATCAGCTGCACGCGCGAGGCGCCATCGAGCAGGCTCAGATCGGAGTGGTTGTGCAGATGAACGAACTGACTCATGACGATCCTCGGGCCAGATCACTGCGGGTGGGCGCGTTCACCATCGCATAGCGAGCGTTCCCTCTCAACCGCATTCCACCCCGGGCGCGGGCGAGCACGACTCGAAAGTCACGATGTGCGCGGCGGCGACGCGTCGTGCGCGATGACGGCGCGTC
>PIVZ01001391.1 GCA_003354045.1 bacterium | reverse complement strand
GTCAGCGACGGCTCGGCGGCGGGGCTTCGCTGTCCACGCCTCCTATGAGGTACGCCCAAACCAGCGACGCTCAGCGGATCGGAGAGACTACTGAACCGTGCGTGTCTCGGTCCTGCCGGTCTTCGAGTCTTTTATGGTAACCGAGCGTGCGACGCCGTCGATCTCGGTAATGCGCCAGCCCGAGTCGGCCAACTCGTCACCGACTCGATATGGCTTGCCGTCGATAAGGGCGGTATTACCGGCGGAAGCCGAGAGGATACCGCGGATCTTGAACTGCGGAGGCGGGTCTTCTTCGGGATGTTCGATCTCTGTGGACTCGACCTGCCCATGAGTTTCGTAGTACATGGGACTCACACCAAACGGCTGGTTCTCCAGCGATGTGATGTGTTCGGCGGCGAGAATCTGCGCCTCCTCGTTCGACTTAGGTCCGGCGATGACCTGAGTTGTTCCGATTGGAGCATCCTCTGTCGTAGCCGCCTGAGTCTCGACCGGACCGGCACCGCCGAGCATAACCGAGGTAGCTTTCACCAGGAAGAGCGGCAGGATGAACATCCCACCAGCTGCCAATCGTCGTCTGCCCTCAGTGCTCAGCATCGTTTCCTCCCAACATCGCGGCGAGCTCTTCCGGCATCGCGAAACTCACTGCCTCACAGCCGAAGC
>PIVZ01000664.1 GCA_003354045.1 bacterium | reverse complement strand
CGCAGGTGCTTGGGGTCCAGTTCGAGAGCTCGGCGATAACCTTCGACAGCGTCGTCGAGCCGGTCCTGGCGCGCCAGCGCGAGGCCGAGGCTGTAGTTTGCCTCTACCGTATCGTTGAACTCGATCGCTTTCCCCAGCGCTTCCTCGGCATCTGCCGGGCGGTCGAGCTTGAGAAGCGTCAGTCCAAGATTGTAGGTTGCGTTGTAGCTCTCGGGCCTGAGCTCGAGCGCCCGCTCGAGCTCACGTAAAGCCGACTCGAAGTGCTCGGCTCGATACTCCAGGATGGCCAGATTGTAGAGCGCGCGAAAGTACTCAGGGTCGAGCTCGATGGCGGCCCGGTAGGCCGCTACAGCTTCCTCCGAACGATCGGACTCACCGAGAGCGATCGCGAGATTGTAGTGGTAGGTGGGCTCGGCTGCCCGCAGGGTTGCCGCCTCTGTGAAATGGTCGATCGCGCCATTGGCATCACCGAGCCGTTTGAGCGCCAGGCCCAGGTTGTAGTGGGCCTCGGCGTAGGACGGGTCCAGCGCCACCGCCCTCTTGAAGGCCGCGGAGGCGGCCTCGTCGTCGCCCATGCGCGCCATGCACAGACCGAGGTTGTAGGACAGCGCGGGATCGTCGGGACGCCGCTCGATGAAGCCCGTAAACAACTCCGCGGCCTCCACCCACTGCTCGTCGCGCATGAGGATAGCGCCCAGGTTGAGTGCCGCGTTACGGTGATCGGGGTCCAGCCCGAGGAGCTTTCGATACTCCTCCATGGCCTGCGCGTCCTGGCCCGTACGAGAGAGCAGCAGCGCGACGTTGAAGCGACCGGGCAGGTGATCCGGTCGCAATCGCAGCTCGGCCCGCAAGGCACTTATCGCCTCGCCGATATGTCCTTGGCGCGCGAGCAGGACGCCGAGGTTGTAGTAGGCGTTGGCGGCGGTGGTCGAGCGATCCGACTCGGTGATCGACCGGTAATCGCGCGCGGCCGCCGCGCTGTCGCCGAGAGCGGTTTCCACGAGTGCCCGGTTGTAGCGAGCCGCGTTGTAGTGCGGATTGATCTCGAGCGCCCGCGTAAAGGACGCCGCGGCGTCTTCGAGACGGCCGGCCCTGAAGTGGAGCGTGCCGAGGTTGAAGTGAGCACGCCCGTAGGTCGGCTCCTTCTTCACGGCTTCGGCAAACGCCGACTGCGCGCGCGCCGTGTCGGCCTTGCTGAGATAGTAGACGCCGATGTCGTTCAGCACCGCTACGTCGTCCGGCCGCTCGCGGCGTAGCTGCTCGAGGATTGCGATGCCGCGTGAGATCTCGCCACGGCGAAACGCCGTGCGTGCCTTCTCGTGCGATGGGTGAAGACCGGTGTCGATAGCGGTTTCCAGTCCGAACTCCTCGCTCGATGCTCCGACGACGCCGGAGATGTCTGCACCCCCGAGCCCTGCGTTCTCGGGGGTGTAGTGCGCGGGGACTTCTACCACCTCGACCTCGTCCGAGCCGCCGGGGTATGTGGCCACCAGCCAGAGGATTACCCCGGCCATGAGGACTACGTTGGCTGTGAACAACAGGCGGAGCATGGTGGCGCCTTACGCTTCCCCGTCTCGGTCCGCCTGCACCGCGGACTCACTGGCTGACGCTGCTGACCCACCGGCCTGCAACACGGGGCGCAGGCCGCGGCGGTTGGCTAACTGGATGGAAAGGCCGGGGCGGGCGTTTACTTCCAAGAGGAGCGGCCCCTTGGCTTTGTGCAAGACGATGTCGGCTCCCAGGTAGCCGAGCCCGAAGGCCCGGTTGAGCGGCCGCGTCATCGCGACCACCTCTTCCCAGTGCGGGATCTCAATGCCCTCCAAGGGTGTGCGGGTGTCGGGATGCTCGGCCAGCGGGCGGCCCTTGCGGATGGCGAAGGTCGTGCGGCCGGTCGTGAAATCGATGCCAGCGCCGATACCGCCGCGATGAAGGTTGGCCGTGGGCCGCGACTCTTCACACGGGACGCGTAGCATGGCCATCACCGGCTGGGAATCACAGACGATCACGCGAACGTCCGAGACGCCCGCGCCTCCGTGTAGATCGTGCAACACTGGATCCTCTTCGACGAACTCCTCGACCAGAACACGGTCGCGTAGCGAGTCGAAGGCGTACATTCCCGACAGGATGGCGGCCATGTGAAAGGCGAGCTCGTCGCGGTCGCCATCCACGACCACGCGGATCCCGGCGCCGCCGAAACCGCTGGCCGGTTTGACAACGAATCGCGGCGTCCCGGCCAGATCCGCGAGACACGGCTCGATGTCGCGCCGCCTTTCGATCTCGGCGATCGCCTCAGGTATCGGCAGCCCCAGGCGGCCGAGAATTTCCTTGGCGCGAATCTTGTCATCGACGAGCGGAAAGCGCTCGCGAGCGTTCATCGCGTACACGTAGTCGAGGTTACGGCGGTTGATGCCAAGGATATCCGCAGCGGTTTGCCGCCATGTGTTTTGCCTTCTCATCGTTGCGCCGTCAGTGTTGACCTCATCGCCACACAGTTACCGTTGCGCCGTCACCGTGCGAGCAGCAGGTTGAAGCGCCCATACTCGCTCAGCCGCATTCCGGTCCATCGTCCAATGACCAGGTTCGCGGCGACCACACCGAGAAGAACTTCTGGAAAGACGAATACGATTGCCTGCAGCAGGTAGTTGTCGAGCAACACGTAGACGCAGGCGACGACGAAGAGAGTCTGCGCGATGATCAGCAGAGCCTCCCTGCGCCCGTGCTCGACGAAGGT
>PIVZ01000663.1 GCA_003354045.1 bacterium | reverse complement strand
TTGGAGGTTATAGAATTAAAACCCAACTTGACGATGATGGACATCACAGAGTGATAGAATATGCTTCAAAAGCTTTGACAATCAAACAAGGCAAACGTATTTCTCTTACTGGGCATTCTCATGGCCTACCGTGACCGCGGTGCAATACACCGTCCGGACCTGGTTTGGGGGCTCGCCGGCCGCGTGCCCGGAACGGTGCTGGGAGCTTGGTGTCTGACGATGATATCGAACGAGAACCTTGCCATCGGCGTCGGCGTCGTTGTTCTGTTCGGCGTTGTTGCCAGCGCTGCGCCCTTCGAGGTGCGACCGGCGCCGCGTTCTCTGCTGGTGGGCGGGGTGCTCTCGGGGTTCATGGGAACGGCCACCAGTATCGGCGGACCGCCCCTGGCGCTGCTCTACCAGCACGAGAGCGGCGACCGTTTCCGTGGGACCCTTTCAGCCTTCTTTACCGCGGGTTCGACCATGTCGCTGGTGGCGCTGTGGTTGGTCGGGAGCTTCGGTGCCGACGAGCTGCGCTGGGCGATGGCTTTCCTGCCGGGCGTGGTGCTCGCCTTCAGCGTATCGCACAAGGCCGCGCGCGTGCTCGACCGCGGTTACACCAGACCGGCGATCCTCGGCGTGTGCACGCTCGCCGGGGTCATCGTAATCGTGAAGCAGGTGATCTGAGATGAGTGAGATGGAGTTTTACGTTCTCGACGTCTTCGCGGAGAAGAAATACGCCGGCAACCAACTGGCCGTCGTCAGTGACGGTGGACGGCTATCGACCGAGGAGATGCAAGCGATAGCCAGCGAGATGAACTACTCGGAGACGACCTTCGTGGTGTCCGATGAGCCGCGCGATGGTGGCTACGACGTGCGCATATTCACGCCGGGCGAGGAATTGCCTTTCGCCGGACACCCGACACTGGGCACTGCGCACCTGCTGCGCCGCAAGCTTGCCGAGGAAAGCGGTGGCAAGGCTGCCGACCGAATCGTGCTCAATCTCGGCGTCGGTCCGGTGGCCGTCACCTTCGAGGCCGATGAAGGCGCAGGAGAGACGGCCTGGTTGCACCCGCAACCGGCGACCTTTGCCGCCGGCCACGGCTTCGATCCTGTTGCCGGTCTGCTGGGGCTTTCCCCCGAAGACCTCGACTCGCGCTTTCCGGTTGAAGAAGTCGGGATCGGCATCGATATCCTGCTGGTTCCGTTGGTCGGCCTGGATGCCGTGAAGAGGACAAGTCTCGACCTCGGTCGCTGGCGCGGGCGCGCGCAGGCGGGCTTGGAGACCGTCGGCGTGCTGGTGTTCAGCCCCGAGACCTACGATCCGGCCAACGACCTCAACGCCCGCATGTTCTTCGACGCCCGGGGACTGCGCGAAGACCCGGCCACCGGCAGCGCCAACGCGTGCCTGGCCAACTATCTGGTCAAGCATCGCTACTTCGGCGGCACCGACGTGGATGTTCGCGTGGAGCAGGGCCACGAGATCGACCGCCCCTCTCTGCTCTTCCTGCGCGGCTGCGAAGCGGGAGGCGAGATTCAGGTCTCGGTCGGCGGCCACGTAATCGTCACGGCCAAAGGCGTGCTGGTGTGATCTGCGGGGTTTCGGCTGCACGTTTCTCGAGCGGACGGGTGCGGCCCGGAAGCCGCGACTTCTACGCGCAAAACGCCAATGGTAATCTTGTCTTCAGCCGCGAGGGGCGGTCCTTTGCGAGCCGTCCGCAGATAGAGGTGGAACGATGAAACGAGTCATGCTCTTCCTGGCCACGAACCTGGCGATCATTCTCGTGCTGAGTATTACGCTCAGCCTGTTCGGCTTCAGGGGGTACCTGGACGCCGAGGGTGTGGACCTCAATCTCCAGTCGGTTCTCCTGTTCGCCTTCGTGTTCGGGATGGGGGGCAGCTTCATATCGCTGGCGCTGTCTAAATGGATGGCCAAGCGGCTTACCGGTGCGAAGGTGATTACCTCACCTTCGAACGATACCGAGCAGTGGCTCGTCCAGACGGTCAAGCACCACGCGCAGGCATCGGGCATCGGCACCCCCGAGGTCGCCATCTACCAAGCTCCCGATCCCAATGCCTTTGCCACCGGGGCACGGCGCAACAATGCACTCGTGGCCGTGAGCACCGGCCTCTTGCAGCGCATGAAGCGGGATGAGGTAGAGGCCGTACTTGCCCATGAGATCAGCCATGTGGCCAACGGCGACATGATCACGCTGGCGCTCATCCAGGGCGTGGTCAACACTTTCGTCATCTTCCTGTCGCGCGTCATCGGTCACTTCGTCGATCGCGTCGTCTTCAAGACCGAGCGGGGCCACGGTCCGGCATTCTGGATAACGGCGATCATTGCCGAGATGGTGATCGGCATCCTGGCCAGCACCATCGTCTTCTGGGTCTCTCGGCAGCGCGAATTCCGCGCCGATGCTGGCGCCGCACGCTTGACGGGGGCTAACAAGATGATCTCGGCGCTAGAGGCGCTCAAGGCGTCCGTGGGTCAGCCGCACCTGCCCGATCAGATGGCCGCCTTCGGTATCTCGGGCGGAACGAAGGGAGGCATTGCCCGTTTCTTCATGACCCATCCGCCGCTGGACGCGCGCATAGAGGCGCTAAAGACCCTGGCAATCCGTTAGTCCGCCCCTGCAGCGAACCCGCCGACTGGCCCTCAGATGCCGTAACGGTTGAAGAGCTCCTTACGGGTGGGGCAGTTGCAGACGAAGCCGTCGCCGAAGGGCATCTGGTAGCTGCAGTACCTGTTGTTCA
>PIVZ01000662.1 GCA_003354045.1 bacterium | reverse complement strand
CCACGGCGCCGCTCTCGAGAACCGGCACGGTGAAGTGACCGACCAGTGAGCGCTCGGGACGCACGGTGATGCCGCCCATGGCGACGTCGAAGCGTCCCGCCCGCAGGTCGGCAATGAGATCGGGCCAACGAAACTGGACGATTTCCAGCTCGAGGTTGCGGTCGGCGGCGTAGGCGCGCGCGATTTCGATGTCGAAGCCTTCGAATCCGGAACCGTCTGGTAGCTCCGAGCCGGACTGTTCGGTGAGCTTGCTGAAAGGCGGGTAATCACCGCTCGTGCCCACCTTGAGCGTGCCGGCGGCCGAGGCGCCCGACGCGGCCACACCGGCGATGAGCAGCAGGCCGAGCAGCGCCGGCTTGATGAGCGCGACGTAACTGGAGGCCCGGCCGAAAAGTCCACCCGCATTCGAGCGCCGCTTGCGCTGGCTGGCTGCGTTGCGCTCACATGGACGTAGCGCCGCGAGCGAGTCTTGGGTCAGCCTCCTAGCTACCACTCCGACAGACTACTTCACGCCCACGATATAGGCGATCCAGGACGGGTCGGCCTCGGCGTGATCGCGCTTTACGTAGATGCCGTTGCCCTCGCCGCTCTGTCTGTCGGTTCCTTCCCAGTAGACCTGCGATTCGGAGAAGCCGGCCTCGTCGAGCAGCTCGCGCACCTCGGGAATGGTCCAATGCCGCCAGTCGTACTCGAAGCCCTTGAGGCGGCTGCCGTCCTTGAACGCGAAATGGATCGTGTAGAGGCAGTTGCTGCTGATCGGGTCGTAGCGGTGCAGCTCCCAGACGTAATCGAAATCTCCGTGGTCGGTGATCTCCTCGCTGTCCTCGTCTTGGGTCTCCGACCCTCCCATCATGTCGAGCACCAGAATCCCTTGCTTGTCGAGGTTCTCTCGGGCGACGCGGAAGTACTCGACCAGCTCCGGGCGCGTCTTGAAGCAGTAGAAGGAGAAGTTCTGGGCGGCGATGATGTCGGCTTTGCGCTTGATGACCTCGCGCACATCGCCCTCGATGAGATCGACGCGGTCGCGCACGCTCGGGCTCAGCTTGGCCAGATTATGCTCGCGTCCCCACTCCAGCGGCTGGGGATCGAGGTCTACGCCTATGGCCTGATGCCTCGAGCCCTCGTCGGCCCACTTGCAGCACACCGCGGCGGTACCACAGAAATCCTCGCGCAGCACGAGCGGAGACTCGCCGTAGAGTTTGCGGAATACGCGCGTGAGGAAGCGTACCTCATACTCGGGGTCCTGGACCGACCGCAGGTAGAGCTCGTACTTGTCGGCACGGCTGGCCATTGTGCCCTTTCGCTTGTTGTTTTTGCGACCCATCCGCTCAATGTAACGGGAGCGCCCGCGCAATTACAGCCGTAGCGGAGGTTATACACATGTTCCGGCCTCTCGATGTCGTCACGTCTCTCGCAGCTTCCATTACCCGCCTCGGTGCCGGCATGTCTGCCGAAGCGCCGGCCAAGCGCCCGGCCAAGCGCCTGGAGCTATACGAGTTCGAAGGTTGCCCGTTTTGCCGCCGCGTGCGCGAGGCGCTCACCGATCTCGACCTCGAGGCGGTCATCTATCCGTGCCCCAAGGGGGGCAAGCGCTTCCGCCCCGAGGTGGTCGAGATGGGTGGCAAGGCCCAGTTCCCCTATCTGGTCGATCCCAACAACGGGACCGCGATGTATGAGTCGGCCGATATCGTCGCGTATCTCTACGAGACCTACGGCAAGCGCGAGCCGGGCTTTCTCATAGGCATCGGCCCGCTGGCACTCGCAGGCTGCATGGTGGCTTCGGCAATGCGGCCGCTAAATGGCATGAGCGCCGTTGACTCCAAGCAGCCGAAGGAGATGCTCGAGCTATACAGCTTCGAGTCCAGCCCCTTCTGCCGACTGGTACGCGAGACCCTGTGCGAGCTAGAACTCCCCTACATTCTCCACAACGTGGGCAAGGGCAGCCCCGGCCGCAAGGCCTACGTGAAGCGCTCGGGCCGCATGATGGTGCCGTACCTGGCCGACCCGAATGCCAGCAAGGAGATGTTCGAATCGGCCGACATCTGCGCCTACCTGTATAAGAGCTACGGCGCCTGAGCGGCACCCGTCGGGTCGGTGCGCCGCCATGATCCATGCAAGGGCGCCGGTTGCGTGAGCTATCTCGAAGTGCTGAATGTCTTGGCGAGAAGTCTGTCGGGTACTCCCGCATGTCGATGGCTGGCGTCGGTGCGGGTTCTTCGGCGGGCTGCGTGAGCAGGAGGCCCTCGGGTTGGAAGAAGACGATGCGGTTGTCGTGCCGATTGACGGCGCGCTCGATCTACATACGTTTGCCCCGCGCGAGGTCCGCGAGGTTGTCGAGGCCTACCTCGAGGCCTGCCGCGAGCGCGGCATACTGGAAGTGCGCATCATTCATGGAAAGGGGACGGGTGCTCTGAGGCGATCCGTCCATGCTCTGCTCGGGCGCATTCCGGAGGTCGTGGACTTCCGGCCTGCCGGCATGGGCAGTGGTGGCTGGGGAGCCACCATCGTCACACTCAAACCGTAACGGGGAGTAGCAACGTGAACATTTGGTCTCTGCCGGGTCTGTCCCTGATTCCCTCTGTCGTGACCCGGGCGCCGGTGCCCGATGATCTGGACTCCGTGACGAGCACACGGGCGGAGGCCGAGGTGGACCCCCGCGAGGTAGACGTCGATCCGGCTGCGCTGGCCGAGATCTGGGAGACCGTGCGCTGCATGTACCGATCGGGCATTCATCCG
>PIVZ01001390.1 GCA_003354045.1 bacterium | reverse complement strand
CGGCGGCCTGATCTCCAGCGGTTCCGAACTCTTTGAGGGCGAGCAGTCGGCAATCGTGGAGCGTGTCGTTTTCGACCAAGTACGTGCGCTCCTTGCCGAGGCCGACAATGGCGCCACACGCCGCGGTCGCAACCCCGCCTACCTGCTCACGGGGATTTTGTTCTGCGCCTCGTGCGGCTCGGCGCTCACACCGGCCTCCACCCGGAAGAAAGGGAAGGAGTATCGCTATTACAGGTGCATCCGGCGCGACAAGCAGGGCAAGGACGCCTGCCCGTGCAGGCCCCTTCCGGCCGGAGCCATAGAGGAATACGTGATTGAGCGGCTGCGTCGAGCCACCGCCGAAGGAGACCTCGGTGCCGAGGTTACGGATGTCGTGAACGCTCGCCTAGATACCAAGCGGCGCGACCTTGTCACGGAACGTAAAAGGCTTCCGCGCGAGATCGCCGCGCTTGCAGGGCAGGCCAAGTCCCTGGCTGGCAAGGTGGTGGATGTGAAGGGTCGCGCTCGGCAGATTCTCGAAGAGCAGATCGATGAGATGGGCCGGCAGTTGGCCGGCCTGGAGTCCCGCGCCGTTGGGGTCGAGCGCGAGATCGAGGCTCTGGAGTCAGCGAAGGTGGAAAGAAAGTGGGTGATCCGCTGCCTGCGCGAGTTTAGCGGCGTCT
>PIVZ01001389.1 GCA_003354045.1 bacterium | reverse complement strand
GGCCTGCTGATGGGCATCGCCTCGCTGGTTCGGATCGCCACCGGAGCCGGATCGGCGTGGCTCGGTAGCCGCATCGCCAACGAAGACCGAAACGAGACGTTTCCCGGCGATCCGTTGGCGGTCCATCGCAGCGAAGAGACCAGCCCGGTCAGCGCTAATCAGGTATTGGCGCTACTGCGTAGCCCGCGGGACCTCACACAGCTCGAACCGGAAGAGCGCGAGGCCGCCCAAGACCGCCTGCGCACTTATCTCCAGCGCGAGGCGGCTGAGTCCGTCATCGACGCCATCAACAGAAGGCAACTCGGAAAGGCTCGCGTGATCCTGCGCGCCACGGAGGCTCGCTACGGCACCACGCCGACGGTCGAGCGTCTGACCGACAAACTCGCCGAGGCTGAAACCCGGCGCGAGCCCCTCGACTTCGCTCACGCCAAGCGCACGGTCGAAGATGCTGTTTTGGAGCGTCAGTGGGTGGTGGCGGAGCAATACGTCCGCGCACTATGCTTCAACCATCCGGACAGCAGGCGGTGTCGCCACCTCTGGGACGAGACGCGGCGAGCGCGCCTGCACGGCCACATCGAAGCCTGCGCCGCGAATCACCATTGGGGTGAGGCACTGGCAGCCGCCCAGGAGTTCCTCGCCCGTTTCCCCGACACCAACGAGGC
>PIVZ01000098.1 GCA_003354045.1 bacterium | reverse complement strand
GGCAACCCCGACTACATGATCGGCCCGCGCAAGAAGCACGAGAGCATCCTGCCGGCGGCGATGATGAGGAAGCCGGTCCCGGCGCTCGAGCGTCCGTGGTGGAAAGCCGAGGTGCCGGCCGAGGAGAAGTGCCATCGCCCGTTCCGCGGACCGGGACCGCGCTAGGGATCATGGAGTGTGCGCGAGAGTTACGCGGGCCCGACCCCCGCTAGTCGACGAAAAGGAGACGAGCCCGTGACGACCGAATTCAAGAAGGACGACTACTTCAAGATCGACCCCGAGCCGCACCTGGTTGGCGACCTCGAGCCGATCAAGCACTTCCCAGGGGTGCAGATGTGGTGGCGGGCCATCGAAGGCTGCCGCCAGGCGCTGGTCGGTAACATGCCGCCCGAGGCGATCGAGGGCGTGGAAGCCCACGAGGCCGAGAAAAACCCCGATCCCCTCGCCCTGCTCGCGGCCATGGACAAGTACGGCGTGGACATCGCCTGCCTGCTGCCCGAGTCGATGATGGACACCACCGGCTACACCAGCCGCTGGTGCAGCAACGGCGAAATGGCGCGCATCGTCGATTCCAACCCCGACCGCTTCATGTATCAGCCAAACCTCTCGCCCATAAAGCACAAGGGCGTCGAGAACACGGTCTGGGAGCTCGAGTACTGGGTAAAGGAGCGCGGCGCGAAGATCTTCAAGTTCTACCCGCCAGAGGACACCTACATTAACGACCCCGACCTTTGGCCCTTCTACGAGAAGGCCGAGGAGCTCGGCATCGTGCTCGACATCCACACCGGGTTTTCGTGGGTGCCGCCGGGCAAGAGCAAGTACGCCTTGCCGATTCTGATAGACGACGTGGCACGCGACTTTCCCGAACTGAAGATCGTCGCCTTCCACATGGGCTACCCCTACTGCGACGACCTCAACATGATCGCGATGGGCCATCCCAACGTCTATCTGAGCCTTACGTTGCTGGTGCCATGGGCGCTGAGTGCGCCGCGCAAGTTTGCGACCATCATCGGCGAGGCCCTGCGTTTTGCCGGTCCCGAGCGAATCATCTGGGGCACCGACTACGCCGGTTTCGGCATGCAGCTCAAGTTCGCCGTCCAGGGCCTGCGCGAGTTCCAGATTCCCGAGGACATGCAGGAAGGCTACGGCTATCCGGCCATAACCGATGAAGACCGCCGCATGATGTTCGGCGAGAACCTCGCCGGCCTGCTCGGCGTGGACACCAGCAAGCGCCGCGTGGCGGTTTGAGGCGAGGCGCGGCAGCATCGAGCACGGCAGCATCGAGCACGGCAGCATCGAGCACGGCAGCATCGAGCACAGCGGCATCATGTGGCTCACCGCCTCGGAAGACAGCAAAGAAGGAATCGCCGCGTTCGCGGAAAAACGAGCGCCGCAGTTCCACGGGAGGTAAACATGGACTTCACGTTTACAGAGAACCAGGAGATGATCCGCGAGACCTTCCGTAGGTTCGCGGACAAGGAGCTCACGCGCGAGTACGTGCGCTGGCTTGATGAGAACTGCGACTACCCGCCCGACGACCTGAGGGCCAAGCTCGCCGAGATCGGCTATTTCGGTATCGGTGTGCCCGAGGAGTACGGCGGCGTCGGCAGCGGCACCATGGAGATGTGCATCGTGGCCGAGGAACTGGCCACCGCCAGCGTGGCCGTGGCCATCGGCATGGGTGTGGTCTATCTGGGCGGCACGCGGCCGCTATCGGAATTCGGCAGCGAGGAGCAGAAGCAGCGCTACCTGCCCGAGATCGTCAGCGGCGAGAAAAAGTGGAGCTTCGCGCTCACCGAGCCGGCCGGCGGCACTGACATTTTAGGGGCCATCGCCACGACCGCCCGCCGTGACGGTGACGAGTACGTCATAAGCGGTTCGAAGATCTTCATCTCCGGCGCCCATGTGGCCGACTACATCCTCACCATCGCGATCACCGACAAGGAGGCCGAGCGCAAGAACGGGCTCTCGGTTTTCATCGTGGACGCGAAGAGCGAGGGCGTCTCGGTGAGCCTCATCCCCAAGCTCGGTATCCACGCCTGCGGTACCTGCGAGGTCCACTACGACGACGTGCGCGTGCCCGCCGAGAACCTGGTCGGCAAGGAGAACGTGGGCTGGTATCAGTTACTGAGCACTCTCAACCCGGAGCGGATCGCGACCTCGATGCTCTCGCTCGGGATCGCCAAGGCCGCCTTCAAGGACGCGCTCCAGTACAGCAAGGATCGCAAGGCATTCGGCAAGCCGATCGGCCAGTTCCAGATCATCCAGAACTATCTGGCCGACATCGCCATCGAGATCGAGAACGCCCGCAACCTGATCTACAAGTGCTCGTGGCTGTGCGACACGGGCCAGCGCTACGACGTCGAGGCCACCATGGCCAAGATCGTCGCCTGCCGCGCGAGCGAGAAGGCCGCGCTCATGGGCATGGAGATACTCGGCGGTTACGGCTTCACGATGGAGTACGACATGCAGCGCCACTTCCGCGACTACAAGCAGATGATGTTCTCGCCCATCTCGGATGAGATGAGCAAGAACTACATCGCGCAGAGTTATGGGCTGCCGCGGTCGTATTGAGCGCCCAAGGTAAATGATGATAAGCATCTCACATGCCGGAGGATGACATGTTGAAGGATAAGTACGACGTAGTGATTGTGGGCTCGGGGCCGGCCGGGGCCGGTGCTGCCAAGGCGGTGGCGGGGCATGGCTTGAGCGCCCTCATGGTCGATAAGGCCACGCTGCCCAGATACAAAATGTGCAGCGGCATCCTGTTCCCGAGCGCAGTAAAGGCGATCACTGACGAGTTCGGCGAGCTTCCCGAGAGCGTCCTGTGCGAGCCGGTCGTGATCAAGGGCGGCCGGGTTTTCGTAGACGTGGACAGTCCCGCGATGGACGCGCCCTTCAGCGTCTTCGAAGACGATCCCGAGCTTGGCGACGACGGCATCAACACCGACCGCGCGGCACTCGACCACTGGCTATCCATGAAGGCCGGCGTGCCGATCGTCGATAAGTGCCTCTTGAAGGGCTTCCGGCGAGAGGGCAACGAGATCGTCGTCGAGTTGCGCCACGAGGGCCTCAGTGCCGAGGTGAGGACGAAGTACCTGATCGGCGCCGACGGAACGCGCTCTGCCGTCCGCGAGGCCGCTGCGGGTGACTTCGAGAAGGACGTCCGGCTGATCCCCAACTACGAAGAGTGGTACACGGGCAAGATCGACCTCGAGCCCGGCTGGCTCTACATGTTCTTCGACCGCAGCATCACCGGCTACTTCGCCACCATCTTCCACAAGGACGACCAGATCGTCGCCGTCACCGGCACCAAGCAAGGCGAGTCCGTCAAGGACATGTTCGCGGCCTTCAGGAGCCACCTCGAAGAGAAGCACGGGTTAGTGGTTGAGAAGAAGGTAACGCAGGCGGGATGCAGCGTGCACGACATGTCGGCCAAGGAGAACTACTTCCTCGGCGACGGCAACGTCGTCCTGGCTGGCGAAGCCGGCGGCTTCAACCGCTGCGGCGAGGGAATCACCTCGGCGCTGGTAAGCGGCAAGGCGGCCGGCGAGTCAGTGCTGGCAAGCCTCGACTCGGGCCGGGCCGCCGTCGACTACTACACGAAGGCCGTGGCGGCGGAGATCGAAACTTGCACGAAGGTTAATCGCACGATCGAGGCTGCCGTGGGGCTCAACCCGTTCACGCGGGATTAGTCATGAAGACACTCGGGGACGTGTCGCGAGAGGGTGTGGCGGTCCACGGGGATAGGACCGCCGTCATCTTCGAAGAAACCCGGCTGACGTACCGGGAGCTCGACGCACGCGTAAACAGGCTCGCCAACGCACTCCTCGGGCTGGGCTGCGAGCGAGGTGAGCGCATTGCGGTCCTGGCCGAGAACACCCACAAGTACATGGAAATCTACCTCGCCGCCGGTAAAGCGGGGTTGGCGGTCACGCCGTTAAACTTCCGGTTGTCGGACGGCGAGATCGTCCACATCGTCACCGACAGCGAAGCCACGGTCGTATTAATTGGCGACGGGTACAATAAACGGGCGCTCGCGCTGAAGGATGAGCTTGCGGGCGTTAGGCATTGGATAGCGCTTGACGCGGGCGGCGACGCGGCGGCGGGTCGCAGCGCCAAGCGAGACGCCGATGCCAACGCTGCTTCCGGGTTGGATCGCGACACGGACGCCAAAGCCACGGTCGCTACCCAATCCGCTTCCGCATCGCCCGGCTACCTCTCCTATGAATCCCTCCTTGCCGCCGCCTCCCCCGACGATCCGCAACTCCCCGTCGGCGAGGACGACATGGCAATCCTCATGTACACCGGCGGCACCACCGGTCTTCCCAAGGGCGTCATGCTCTCGCACAAGAACCTGCTGGTCTCGGCCGAAGCATGCGCGGCCGGCATCGGCTTCGACCGCGACGACGTCGAGTGCTACGTGCTGCCGCTCTTTCACATCGCGATGTGGGCCGCGCTTTGCCCGCTGATGGCCGGCAGCACGTTGGTGATTGTCGGGCGCCCCGACCTTGCCTACATACTCGGCCTCATCGAGAAAGAGCGCTGCACTCACGTCAATCTCGTCCCCACGCTGGTCGGCTGGATCCTCGCGCTTCCAAACCTGGATGAGTTCGACCTCTCGAGCCTCCGCCTGATCACCTACGCCGGAAGCCCGATGGCGCCGGAGGTTCTGCGCGCGGCCATACGCAAGTTCGGCAACATCCTCGCCCAGGGCTACGGCATGACCGAGGCCGCCCCAGCCGTTTCCTTCCTCGGCGAAGACGACCACGTTCTTGACGGGCCGAGATCGAGGCTGCTAGCCAGCGCCGGACGCGCGGCGCCCGGTGTCGAGGTCCGCATAGTGGACGCAAACGACGAACCGGCGGCCCCGGGCGAGATCGGCGAGATAGCGGTGCGCGGCGACAACGTCATGCTCGGCTACTGGAAGAACCCCGAGAAGACAGCCGAAACCCTGAGGGGCGGATGGCTGCACACCGGCGATATGGGCACCCTCGATGAGGAAGGCTACATATTCCTGAAAGACCGCAAGGCCGACATGATCGTCACCGGCGGCGAGAACGTCTACCCCAAAGAAACCGAAGACGCGCTCTACGAGCACCCCGCCGTGCAGGAGTGCGCCGTGGTCTCGGCCCCCGATGATCGCTGGGGCGAGAAGGTGCAGGCCGTCGTTGCATTGAAGGCCGGCCAGAGTGCAGCCGAGGACGAGCTGATCGAACACTGCAAGAGCCGTTTGGCTGGCTACAAGTGCCCCAAGGCCGTAGAAATCTGGGACGAGCTACCGAAGACCCCTATCGGCAAGATCCTCAGAAAGGACGTGAAGCGACGCTTCTGGGAAGGCGCCGGGCGGAGCATCGGCTGACACTTATCGGAGAGGAACACGGATGGAGAACCTGACCGCATATCAGCGCATCGCGCAGAAGATCGAAGAGCAGGAGCCGCATACTGCACCGAAGGCGGAGGATGGAAGCATTCATCCCGCGTTCATCGAGTATCTCGAGCTCGTGTACACGCCCGAGGAAGCCGAGCTGGTGCAGCACCTGAACGTGCTGGAGGCATTCTCATCCTCCCAGCAAGTGGCCGATGCCGCAGGAAGAAGTCGCGAAGACGTGGAAAAGACACTGACCGAGGTGAGCTCGAAGAACGCCATCATGGGTTTCGGCGACGCCTACTGCCTGCCGGCCATCCCGCTGCTGGTAAATATCCACCAGTTCTACCCCGAGGTTAAGCCCGACGACGCGGAGGCCGCCGAGCTCTACCGCCAGTACTTCATCGAAGGCCGCTTCTACAAGTATTACGAAGCGTCGAAGAAGGGCACGCCGATGGCGCGCATCATTCCGATCAACCGCGCCATCGAAGCGAGCCAGAAGGTTCTCGAAGCCGAAGAAGCCCACGACTTCATCATGAACCACTGCGCCGAGGAGCTGGCCCTGGTGCCGTGTCCGTGCCGGACGCGGACCGAGAAGATGGGGAGCCGCGAATGCAAGGACGAGTTCCCCGTCGGCGCCTGCATCATGATGGGTGGCGCCGCTCTGCACTTCGAGGAGCGCGGTCTCGGCAAGCGGATCACCAAACAGCAGGCGGTCGAGTTCTTCGATGAGATGGTCGATGTCGGTCTCGTTGGCCAGGCGATCAACGCGGAGTTCGGCGACGTGGTCATGTGCTTTTGCTGCGGGTGCTGCTGCTCACAGGTCCGCGGAAGGACACGGTGGGACAACCCGGACGCGCTTTCTCCGGCGAACTTCTTGCCCGAGGCGGGTGAAGACTGCACGCTGTGCGGGACCTGCGTGGATCGATGCCTGCTGGGCGCCATCAGCATCGACGAGGACGCCGACGAGAAGCGGGTCGATAAGGACAAGTGTATCGGCTGCGGCGTCTGCACCCTGACCTGTCCCCAGGAGACGCTGAAGCTTCACCGGTACGAGCGCTCGACGCCTTTCGAGACGTCGAAGAAGCTCTTCGATACGGTAGGGCGTGAGAACCGCGAGGCGTGATTCGCCTGGTGGTGGCCTGAAGTAGTGAGCGATGTCGCAGGCTTCAGGGAGGGACGCAGGATAGGAGCGTGGCCGGCCGCAGGCCATGATGGACGGCGGCGCGTGCCGACCTGAAACAGTGAGCGATGTCGCAGGCTTCAGGGAGGGGAACGAGCACGGGCTGCTCCTCTACGACTTCGGTGCCTCGCCGTGCGCGCGGCGCTGCCGGATCACCATGCTCGAGAAGGGGCTGGTGTGGGACACGGAGGTGATCGACCTCTCGCGTCTCGAGCAGCGCAACCCCGCCTACCTCGCGATAAACCCCAACGGCTTCGTGCCTGCGCTCGCCCATGGCGAGCGGGTTATCTACGAGTCGAACGTCATCACGGAATACCTGGACGACGTCTTCCCCGAGACGCCGCTCTACCCGGCCGATGCGTGGGAGCTTGCGCAGGTTCGGATGTGGCAGTCGGCCGAGCTCGCCATGGCCAAGGACTACCGCATGCTGATGTATCAGCGCGTGCTGGGTCCTGTGTTACGGCTCACGCGGACGCTCGAGGGGGCGTTGGCGGCGGTGCGGCGCTCGACCGATGCTGAGGCGGATTTGGCCTGGGAGGAGAGGGTGTGGCGGCTTGCGGTCTTGACGCCGGAGGAGGAGGCGGATTGTGAGGACCGGCTGCTGCAGTGGTTGGATAAGCTCGAGGCCGCGCTCGAAGGGCGAGAGTTTCTCGTAGGCGGGAGGTTTACGCAGGCGGAGGTATCGGTTTATCCGCGCGTGGCGATGTTTCCGTTTGCGGGGATGGGGATAGGGCGCGCGCGTTACCCGGCGCTGGCGAGGTGGATGGAAGGTCTGGCGCGGCGGGAGTCGTTTGCGAGGACGTTGACGGAGCAGGATCGTGGGCTCGGGTTGCTGGCGAGGGTTGGGGTATTGCCGTGGCTTGGGCGGACGATGGTGAAGGGGGAGAGAGAGCGGTCGCTTCTGGAGAAGCTCGGGCTGCGGGTCTTGAAGAAGGTGTTCGAGAAGGTGCTTGGCAAGGACGAGGGGGCCCCGGTCGCGGCCGGGGCGCGGGAGGTTCGGCGGCCGCGCGAGGGAGCAGTGGCGCCGGGGGATGCTCGCAGGCGTTGCGGCGAGGCGTCACTACCCGACGAACCCATCGTCCTCTACGACTGTCCATATTCCCCGCACGCGCGTCGCATCCGTATCCTTCTCGCCGCGAAGGGACTCGAGTGGGAGACTATCCCCATCGACATGACGCGCATGGAGCACAAGGCGTCGGCCTACCTCGCGGTCAATCCCAACGGCGAGCTTCCGGCACTGCGCCACGGCGAGCGAGTGATTTACGACTCGCAGGTCATCGCCGAGTACCTCGACTCTACATACAGCGGAGACGGCCTACCGGGCTTCTACCCGGACGACGCCTTACTCGCTGCCGAAGTCCGCATGTGGCTTGCCCTCGAGGCCGGCACTCACAAGGAGTTCCGGCCGTTGTTCTACCTCCATGTCGTGCGCCCTGAGCTAGTCGGTGCCGGGACGAGCGTCGCAGACATTGAGGCCCTCGTCTCCGAGGGCGTCCACCCCTCACACGCCGCCTGGCTCCGCGACACGCTGGAGGGAAGCCCGCGCTTCGACACCAGCGAGGCGCTGGCCCGCGAAATCATCGAGGGTAAGCTCGACGTGGTCGAAGGCGGGCTCGCGGGGCGGCCCTATCTCGTCGGCGAGAGCTTGACGATGGCCGACCTGGCGTGGTTCACGCGTATCGACATGCTCGGCGGGCTTGGCGTTGAGGTGGACGCGGCTCGGTATCCGGAGATCAACCGCTGGCTCGGTGAGCTGCGCGGGAGCGTCGCGTGCGATTCATGATCGATAACGGCAGTCACCCGACGATCAGCCGTCGGTTCACTGACCCGCGCCGGAGCTTCGCGCACACCTCATGACCGACCAAGGCCACAGAATAGTAAAGTCCATCTGCCGCATGTGCCACGGCGTGTGCGGCGTCAACGTCCACATGGACGGTGAGCGCGTCACGAAGATAACCGGCGATCGCGACCATCCGATGAGCAAGGGCTACATCTGCTCGAAGGGCCGCGCGTCGGTCGATCTCCTCTACCATCCCGACCGCCTCCAGTATCCGATGCGCCGCAAGGGCCCCAAGGGGGCCAACCAGTGGGAGCGGATAAGCTGGGACGAGGCGCTCGACGAGATCGCCACGAAGCTGCTTGCCTACAAGCGCGAGCACGGCCCGCAGTCGGTTGCCGTGGCCACGGGGACCGGGCGCCCGTACATGTTCATGACGCTGCGGTTCGTCAACGCCTTCGGCACGCCCAACTTCGTCGGTTACGCGCACGCGTGCTACCTGCCGCGGGTGATGGCCTCGGCCGTGACCGCACGGTTGCCGATTCCCGTGTGCGACTTCTACGGCGTGGGCGGGGTGAAGCCCGCGTGCGTGCTGGTGTGGGGCTGCAACATATCCGAGACCGGTTCGGCCGACGGCCTGGCCGGCTGCTTCGTCCACCACGCCCGCCGCGATGGCGCCAAGCTCATAGTCGTGGACCCGCGCAGGACGCAGTTGGCGAAGAAGTCGGACGTGTGGGTGCAGGTAAGGCCCGGCACCGACGTCGCCCTGGCCTTGGCCATGCTCAACGTGATCATCGAGGAGGACCTCTACGACCACGACTTCGTCGAGGGCTACACGGTGGGCTTCGACGAGCTGCGCGCGCGGGCGGCAGAGTTTTCGCCGGCCAGGGCAGCCGAAATCACGTGGGTGCCCGAGCAGACCATCAGGGAGATGGCCCGCCTGTACGCCACGACCAAGCCCGCGTGCCTGCTGTGGGGCAACGGGCTCGACCAGAGCCCGAACTGTTTCCAGACCGCCCGCGCGCTGATGATTCTCAGGGCCGTGACCGGCAACCTCGACGTACCCGGCGGCGATGCCTTCTGGGTGCCGCCCGAGGGGGTTTATCAGACCTCGCCGTTCTTGGCGCTCGAGAACACGCTGCCCGAGATGGTCGCGCCCGAGGTGGCGGTGAGCAAGCTCGGCTTCGGCGATACCTTCGTGATGAATCCCGGGGTGCGGCATTCGACCTTCTATCGGGCGGTTCTGGAGGAGAAGCCCTACCCCGTGAAGGCGCTCATCCTCATGGGGACGAATCCGCTGCTCACGGCTAGTGATCCCTTGGCCGGGGAGGAGGCGCTTCGGAAGCTCGAGTTTACCGTCGCCATCGACATGTTCATGACGCCCACTGCTCAGTTCGCCGACATCGTCCTTCCCGCCGCGTCGTGGCTCGAGCAGGACGATGTTGCGGATCTGCACTTCATCTGGTGCGTGGCTGCGCGGCAGAAGGTGGCTCAGATTGGCGAGTGCCGTGATGACAAGCAGATCATCTTCGACCTGGCGCGGCGGTTGGGGCTCGAGGACTGCTTCCCGTGGAAGGACGTGCGGGAGTGGTGCGACTATGTCCTCGCCGGGGCCGGGATGGACTTCGAGGAGTTCTGCCGGGTGGGGCTGCTTGGCGGGGAGATGCGCTACCGCAAGCACGAGACGGACGGGTTCGCCACGCCCTCGGGTAAGTTCGAGATCGCCTGCTCGTCGCTCGAGGGCGAGGGCTTCGAGGCGGTGCCGGATTACATCGAGCCGCCCGAGAGCCCTTTCAGTTCGCCCGAGGTTGCCGAGGAGTATCCGCTGATCGCGATTACCGGAGCGAAGATCGAGCCGTTCTTTCACACGGAGTTCCGGCAGATCGAGTCGCAGAGGAGGAAGAATCCGGATCCGATCGTGGAGATTCACCCGGAGGTGGCGGGGGAGCTCTCGATCGAGGATGGGGATTGGGTGTGGGTGGAGTCGCCGAGGGGGCGGATACGGCAGCGGGCGCGGCTTACGCCCGATATCGATCCTCGTGTGGTGTCGATCCAGCATGCGTGGTGGTTCCCGGAGCGGGAGGCGCCGGAGTATGGGTGGAAGGAGTCTTGTGCGAGCCTGCTGCTGGACCCGCGGCAGGCGGATCCGATTTGGGGGGCGGAGGCCTGGAAGGGGTTTCTTTGTCGGGTTTATCCGTGAGGAGGGCGGCTCGCGAGGTTTGGGGTGGAAGTGTGGGGTAGGTCACATCGGGTGGCCGAGCCGGGGCCCAGGGGCTAGACTTGCTGGGCGGAAAGCGTTACCAAGCCTGCTTGCGAGCTGACGTAGCTCAGGCGGTAGAGCAGCTGATTCGTAATCAGCAGGTCGGCGGTTCAAGTCCGCCCGTCAGCTCCAGTTTCTTCTTTTAGATCAGCGGCTTACAGAACGGTAGGGCAATGGGCGTGGCAAGCCTTGGCCTGGTGCCAGTGTGGATGGCAGTGGAACTTGGTCACTCGGCTATACTCCCGGTGCGTCCCGACCTGTTCACGTGCGACTAGATGACGGTCTCATGAAGGTCATGGGCGGCGCGTTACACGATGACACGGCCGAAGACCGGACAAACTGGTTGGTCGTTACAAGCCAGCGCTACGAGCGTGCATCGACTCTGGTTACCAGCAACCTGCCGTTCGAGGAGTGGATCGAAGTCTTTAGCTCGTAGCGCTACTGGATCGGCTTACCCACCACGCCATATCTTCGAGATGAACGGCGAGGCCTGCCACCTCATCCACAGCAAGAAACGACCGGCCAAGCAGACGGTCGATCCAAGAACTGCCCCGTCACTCGCCTAGTCGCATCCCGAAAAAGCCCGGCTTTAGACACCTTCCGCCGCAGCGCGACGACCGCTGGGTGGCATACTTCCACACCGGCTCGGTGGTCCGCTTTTTTTTGCCAGCCTTGACAGGGATCCTATGCCGGTGAATCATTATCTACCTGGTCAGGCTTGTTGTTTGTAAACTCGCCTAACGACTTGCTGGTG
>PIVZ01001388.1 GCA_003354045.1 bacterium | reverse complement strand
AGAACGACTCCCGTATTGCAGGGAGCTGATGGACCTCCGCCGCGGACAACGGCTCCAACCGGATCCTCGACCTCGACGCCATCGGCCCGTGGAACTTCAGCGGCCGGCGCAGCGGCTACCTCGGCGGCTTCTGCCAGGGAATCGCCACCTGTACGAGCAGCCTGTGCAGCGACCTCCTCGTGGACGGTCCCTACCTGCTCTGGTACTGGATGGCCGACGTGAACGACGCGGTTGCCTCCGTACGAGTGACCGTGGACGGCAACGAGGAGTTCCGCTACGACTTCGATCCCGCAGACGACCTGCAGGACTACCGCGCGGACCACTTCGCGGACCTGGGTGCCTACCAGGGCGGCGTCCACGCCGTCTGCTTCGAGTACCAGAACGCGGCTGACTGCGGGGCAAATCTCGGCGACAGCTACTTCTTCGACTTCGTCCAGATTCACTCGAGCACGCCGACAGCCCGGCTCAGTTTCTCGACGGTCAAGACGCTCTACTAACCGCAATCTCATCTGAATACAGTCGATTACCGCTTTCCCTGCCCGGGCCGGGCACGGGCCTGGTTTGGTAAGCCCCCTTACTTCTATTCCCCATTTTCCCGTTAGAAACCCCTCAAATCGGGGCTTTTCCCTCCATGCGCTACCGAATGCCGAGCCCCGGTCTTC
>PIVZ01001387.1 GCA_003354045.1 bacterium | reverse complement strand
GGAGGCGTTGCTCGCTTCGATAGCACCGTCTAGCAGTTGCTCTGCCCACATTGGGATCCTCCTAGAGAAGCCGAGAAGCCCTCCCCAACGGAGGGCTTTGCGAAAAGGAGCCTATCCTAACCCTTCGGGCAGAGCATCGGAGCAGCGCCACAAGGCAGAGCGGTTGTCGTCTTCACGGGTGCAGTCCTCCAGACCGTTGCGCGCTCGGCTGAAATACCTGGCGGGAACGGTTCCGCCAAGCCTGGCACCTTTTAGGCCGACTTCTACGGGGCGTGTGGAAAGGTGGACCTATTGGGTCCCCCTATTGGGATTGCGGGGAAAGGCGGGCTATCCCTTGTACTGCCGGGCTCAAGTCGAAACCCTGCCGGTAGAGGCGGGGGACAATGCCAGTCGACGAAGCGAAAACCACACCAGAAACACCAGCGGAAACGGATCTCCGAGCGCTCCGGCAACGTGTGGCGTCGGTGCTCCTGGAGCACCGCGACGTGTCCGCCGCCGTCGAGGGAACGGCCGGTCTGTCGCTGTGGCGTTACGGGATTCTGGCCTACCTCGACAACCTGGCCGCGCTGGCCGACCACGAAGACAAAGGCGCCAAGCTCCGCGCGCGAATCCTCGGGAGTGAGCAGTGACCTCGACGACGAACGCCGGCGACCTGGCCCGGAC
>PIVZ01001386.1 GCA_003354045.1 bacterium | reverse complement strand
GATGGTAGAGCCCTTCGATTACATGTGCGTGAGTCCACGTGTCGCGGATCGAGCCCGCCACCTTCACGAGTTGCTCTCGGCAAGCGCGGAGCACGAGTGCGGGATCGAGGCAGGCACTGAAACCCTCGATGACGCTTTCGGGTGGGATTTCGACGGTAGTCGTCAGCATGCCGCCCTCCCGCTGGCCGTGCCGGCGTGTCCCGTGCCGCGGGCTCCGGCGTACATGGCGGCGTACTTCCCGTTCGCGGCAAGCAACTCGTCATGTGTTCCGGACTCGATGTTGCAGCCCTGCTCGAGGACAATGATGCGGTCGAAGCGGTCCATGTTGCGAAGACGATGGCAGATCACCAGCGTTGTCGCTTCGTTGGACGGCGACAACCAGGCCTCCTCCACGAGCGACCGAGTCAGCGCATCCAGCCCCGTGGCCGGCTCATCGAGCAGCAGGATCGCGGGCTCGCGAACCAGAGCCCGTGCCAGGGCCAATCGCTGCCGTTCCCCTCCGGAAAGCTGCGAGCCCCCTTCTCCAAGCACGGTGTCGTATTCGTCCGGAAGCGTCTCGATGAACTCGTCGGCCTGGACACGAGCGGCCACCTCACGAATGGCCTCGTCGTCGGCATCGGGGCGTCCCAGCGCCATGTTTTCCGCGATACTCATGCCGAACAG
>PIVZ01001385.1 GCA_003354045.1 bacterium | reverse complement strand
GTGGCAATCAAGCGGGCCAGCGGTTCGAGGCGTTAGCCCGATAGTGTCGTTTAGTAAAGCAACTCGCCGGGGCCGGCCTCGGGCTGCTCCCACTCGCGGCGTACGAGCCCAAGCCCGTAGAGGCAGTACTCGAAGTCCTCGCTGAGGTGGCGAAAGAGCGAGGCGGGAAGGACGTCGCCTTCGTCGGCAAGCTCCGAGACGATTGCGTAGGACTGCTTGCCCTGCGTGACGTAGCTGAGCAGCAGGTCGGACGCTCCGCTCGATAGGCCGCGCAGTTGCTCGGGGTAGACACCTGCCCAAAAGAGCGTGTAGTCGCCGATGTGGCGGTACATGGTTCGATCACGTTCGGCGCGGCTGGTAGGCGGCTCGCCGTCGACGACCGATAGCATGGCGGCGATCTGCTCGAGCTTCTTTCCCTTAGCGTTGGAGATTGCCTTGAAGCGGTCCACGTGTGTGAAGTCGACCAGGAGATCGGCGAGATACTCGGTCAGGCGCGGATCGCACATGCCCACTTCGGTGAAGAAGGTGTGCTCGACCAGACCGGCGAACAAGTGCCGCAGCGGATGATTTCGCTTGACCGGTTCCATGACCGTACATCCCAACTCGACGCCTGCCTTCGAGACGGGCATGCTGACGATCCCGCAGGACGCGGTCATCACGGCCG
>PIVZ01001384.1 GCA_003354045.1 bacterium | reverse complement strand
TGGTGCTGGTGCTGGTGGTCGGAGTCCACTTCTGGCGGATCCGCAAAGACGGCGGGCTGGCGCGCCCGGGAATCCCTCAGACGGCGGCCGGTAAGGGCGCACCTTCCGAGCCGGTGGCGACTCCGCCCGAGGCGGCCCCGAGCAAGACCTACGGTTTGATGTGCGTGGTGCGAGACCGCACGCCGGCCACCAACCAGGATCCCGAGGAGACGGTGTCGAGCTGGCCGAACCTGCTGCGCGCCGAGCTGCTGGTGTTCATGGCGATGATGCTCGTCTCTATCCTGCTCGGAGTCTTGTTCGACGCGCCGCTAAAGGAGATGGCCAAAGCGGCCATAGCCGTGCTGGGGCTGGCGCTGATTCCGTATCTCGATCGTGAGTCCGAAGAGGTGGGCATCTACTTCAGCGGCGCCGCAGGCAAGCGCGTGGCCACCCAGAGCTTCGTATTCGGTCTCGTCACCGCGATCGCCGCAGTGGCGGTCCCGGTAAACTTCGGCTGGCTGCGCAACTGGTTCCCGAACGTTCACCAGCTCGTCATCATCATGATAAACCCCGGGACGCTGCTCACGGCCGCCTACGCAATGTGGTCGCTCGCTGTCCTCAAACGCACCGGCTCGACACGGATGGGCGCCATCGCGCTGTTTACCTGTTTCGTCATCGGTTTCGT
>PIVZ01000661.1 GCA_003354045.1 bacterium | reverse complement strand
TGAACGTTGCCGTCGCCGCACGAGCCGTCCACAGTCGAGCAGTCGGCCGAGCAGTAATCGCCGTCGTCGAGATTGCCGTCATCGCAGGCCTCGCCGTTGTTGGCGATGCCGTCGCCGCAGAACTCGACTATGCACCTGGCATCGCAACCGTCACCGTTGGCGGTGTCGCTATCGTCGCACTCCTCGTTGGTCTCCTGAGTGCCGTTGCCGCAGAATCCCGACACGGCCGAACAATCCGCGGCGCAGTAATCACCGTCGATTTCGTTTCCGTCGTCGCAGGCCTCCGAGCCGGTCTTTATGCCGTTGCCGCAGCCTGTGTCGGTGCAATTGGAGTCGCAGCCATCGCCATCGGCGGTGTTGGCGTCGTCGCACTCTTCTCCGGCATCGAAGACGCCGTTACCGCAACGCTCGACCAGGCATTGGGACGAGCAGCCGTCGCCACTCAGATTGTTCCCGTCGTCGCAGGCCTCACCGGCACCCTGATTGCCGTCGCCGCATACGGAGATCTTGCAGTCGTTGGTGCAGCCGTCGTTATTGTCGTTGTTTCCGTCGTCGCACTCCTCGACGCCGCCGTTGTTCCGTATGCTGTCGCCGCAGAACTCCTCTATGCAGTTCACCGTGCAGCCGTCGCCGTCGGAGGCGTTGGCGTCGTCACATTCCTCTACACCTGCACGCAGGTGCCCGTCGCCGCACACGGCATCCTCGCAGTCGTTGGTGCACTCGTCGTTGTCGTCCGCGTCACCGTCGTCGCACTCCTCCACATCGGCCTGTACGACCCCGTCACCACAGTTTCCGGAGGCATTCCCGCAGCCGCCGCACAATCCGGTGTCGGGGAAGATGAAGTCGCAATCCGAGTTCGTCGTGCACGACTGGCCGACGAGTCCCTCCAGGCAACTGAGCCCCGAGCAGTAGTCGTCTCCGCCCACGCTGCCGTCGTCGCAGACTTCATCGTTGTCGTCGTAGTCGTTGGCGCAGCCGGGGTTGCGACAGTTGGGATCGCACGAGTCACCCTCGTTGAGGTTGCCATCGTCGCACTCCTCGGTGAGGTCCACGGTGTTGTTGCCGCAGGCGAGCTCCAGCGCGCCCTTGTCACAACGCGGATCTCCGGCAGGGCTACGATTGAGGTCGCGCTGATCGTCAACTTCGCAGGCCCCGCCGCCGCCGCCGGGAGCCGCAGGGTGTCCGGTGTCGATCGCGGGACTGCCCGCCAGCGGCGTGTGCGTAAGAGTCGGCCCGCCGTTGTCGGCCAGCCCTCCGAGCACTGGATTGGTGTTCTCCACGTCGCCCGCCGCCAGGAAGTCGCACGTGTCTCCGCCGTCCAGGTTGTAGCCTTCTGAGGTAACCGTGCTGGCGCCTACATTGTCGGTGCTGCAGTTCTCTTGGTCGGGGCTGCCGCTCACGATGCTGTTGTCCACCAAGAACAGACCGCCGTTGTTCGCCACGCTGCCGCCGATGACCGTACAGTTGGACATCTCGAGGAAGCCCTTGTTGAAGACGCTCGCGCCGAAATCGGGATCGATTTCGATGGTGCGCTCCTGGGTCTGCTCGTCAACGACGACGAAGGTGCCCGCCACGTTCGCACTCAGCGTGCTGTTTTCGACTACCGCCGCGGCGCCGCTGTCGTTGTTTATGCCGCCGCCGGTGTCGGCCCGATTGCCCGAGATCGTGCTGCGCACCACCGTCATCTCGCTGCGGTTGAGAACCCCGCCGCCGACCGCCGCACGGTTGTCGCTAACCGTCGTATCGGTGATCGTCACCGTACTGGGCTCGGGCTCACAAGGACCGTCACCGCCACAGTCGCCGTTGGTTTCGCAGGCGATCGTATCGTCGCCGCTGCAGACCTGCAGCTCTGTGCTCTCGGTAAGCACGCCTCCGCCACGACCGGCGCTGTTGCCATCGATGGTAGAGCCCGTCACGACGAGCGCGCCAAAGTTGAAGATGCCGCCGCCCAGGCTCTGCGAGCTCACGGTACCACTGGCCAAGTTGTTGCTGACCGTACTATTGGTAACGGTCACGATACCGCCGCCGGCTTGCGACTCTCCGTTGGCGATGCCGGCCCCGCTGATCGCAGTGTTGCCACTCACGGTGCTGCCGGTGACGGCAACCGTGGCGGTATGCGTGGCGCTGAATATGCCTCCCCCCTGGCAGGCGTCGTTGTCGGTCACGCTCGAGCCATTACGCACGGTCACGGCTCCATCGCTCCAGATGCCGCCGCCGCGATGACCGAGGTCGGTGATAGACAGACAGATGGCCGCGTTGCCGTCAACCGTTGATCCGTCGAGCACCAGCGTGTCCCTGTTTAAGATACCTCCGCCTACGTCGGCAACGTTGTCGTTCACCGACGACCCCGTGACGGTGAGATCGCCGATGTTGAGGATGCCGCCGCCCTCGGCGCTGTTGAAGGGGAACCCGCCTGTCGCATCGTTCAGGTCCACCGTGGTGGAAGAGGAGATCGTCCCCTTTCCGATCAGCAGGATGCCACCCGCCTGTTTTGCCGTGTTCGAGTCGATGGTGCTGCCGGTGATTGTGAGCTTGGTCACCGCCCCGACTAGATCGACACTGTGAACGCCGCCGCCCAGACCGGCGGTGTTGCCGGTCACGTCGGTGTCATCGAGCACGAGAGCGCCGAAGTTGAGGATACCGCCGCCCTCGTTTACGGCGAAGGGACCTCCACCGGAGGCATCGTTGCACGTGCGTTCGGCCTCTGGGACCGCACCTCACTGATCTTGTTGGCCTGTTGTGCTTCAT
>PIVZ01000660.1 GCA_003354045.1 bacterium | reverse complement strand
CGTAGCGGGCGCTTCCAGGCCGGCCGTATCAGTCTCGACGCGCCGGAGGTCTCACTCTCCGATCTGGAAGATCGGGAACCAGCCGAGCGTTCCTTGCCGGTAGTCCGCGAAGAGCTGTGGGATGTCGTCGAAGCCGTAGACTTCGTCCTCGAGTGGCGGTAGCCAGCCGTTCTTCTCGGCAAAGGCGACCGCCTCGACACCTTCGTCGTAGCGCGCGTAGTGCGTGTTGATGTGCTGGTGACGCATGATGCACTCGGTCGCGCGCACCAGGTCGAGCACCATGCCTTCTTTCCAGCCTGCAGTCGCGATGATGCCCTGGCGAGCCAGCACCTTCAGGGTAGCGCGAAAGACCGGAGCACCGACGTAGTCGATGAAGATGTTGACCATCTTGCCGTCGGTGAGCTTGCGAACCTTGTTTACGAAGACGTCCTCGGCGGCGAGGTACTTGGCCGTATACTCTTCGTCCTTGCGGAAGCGCTTCTTGTCGAAGCGCAGTTCGTTGAACTCGCGCCGATCGACGGCGCGAACGCCGAGGCTCTCGATGGTGGCCAGGCGCTCATCCGTCGAAGCGATCTGAGTGGCCGCGCATCCGAAGTGCTTGGCCAGCGCGACCTCGCCGAGGCAGACACCGCCGCCCCACGCCCACACCTCGGGCGTGGGCAGCTCTTGCTCGTTCAGCAGCAGGCGCAGGGTGCCGTAGGCCAGCGCCCAGTTCGACCACGCCGTTATGTAGCGCAGGGAGAAGGCCGCCCACTGCTCGAGCGAGTAGGCGCTATCCGAAGGGATACGGATGAGTTGGCGGCCGTGGAGCTTGCTTTGCTTGGCCAGTAACCCGATGGCTCCTTCCTGATCGTAAGCGTATATGCGCTTGGGATATCCGAACTCATCCGGGGTGCCGTTGCAGAAGACGATAGCCGTGTCGCCGGGACTGACGGTCTCGACTTCGGCCCCGCACTCCTCCACGCGGACCACGCCGGCGTTGCCGATCACGATCTTCTCTTCGCGCCGGGAGAGCGGTACGTCGATGGGCCGGCGGTCCAGAGCGTGGCCCATGTTGCCCTCGAGGCAGCCGTAAAGGGGGCTTACCAGGGCCTCGTGAGGCCCCGGATCGTCAAACTCGAAGCTCTCGCGTACCAGCTCTGTAGGTTCGGGCTTTGCGCCTCGCTCGCCGGCATAGAGAACCCAGGCATCCGTGGTAATGCTCATCAGGTGTCCTCCTCAGGATTAAGAACGTGCGAAGCTAACCCACGAGGCTGCGGAAGACAACTGACAAGCATGCAGTTCGTACGCCGCTCATCACGGCGCACCTGAGTCGTCCGGCGACCCACCCGTTGCCGCAAGAACTTGCTGCGCAGATCGTGTGGCTCGTCATCGAAGACCGCCGGAACGCCCCTGCGAAAGAGTTTATGTTTGCTGTTGACAACTGTTGCTAATGGCAAGTATATTGCGGCCAGAGGACGTGAGATGGCCGGACGAAGACTTACAGAGAGGGCCAACAGTGCGGTATCCGTGCTGGCGCGGTCGTTTCAGCGACTCAGGCGCGAGCAGCTCTCGTGCGGGCCGGTCACGGTGCAGCAATGCTATACGCTCTCGGCACTGGCCGACGAGCCGCGCAGCATGAAGGCGCTGGCAGCCGACGTGGGTCTCCATCAGAGCACACTGACCCGCGTCGTCGAGAAGCTGGAGCGGCAAAAGCTCTTGCGGCGCCGTCGCAACGGCGACGACCAGCGGACGGTCCAGGTCGAGTTGACTGACAGCGGGCGGCGCCTCCAAGACAAGCTCCAGTCCGAATCTCTTTGCCTGGTCGGGGCCTTACTCGACGGCATGTCGAAACAGGAGCAGGATACGGTGGTCAAGGGACTCGAGGTGTTGGCACGAACGCTCGACCCGCATGGCAACGCCTTCCGCACCTTGCTCGACTGATGTTGCTCGGGGGTGCAGTCGTGAAGACCATCGCCTACCGCGTGCTGACGTTGGTCTTGCTGGCAGCCGGCTTCGCGTGTGCATGGCTGGAGCCTCCCGCGCTTGCTCCGCACGCGCTCCTACTGCTCGGTTTCGGCGGGCTCCTGCTCGCCAACGACGCTCTTTCCGCAACCTACTACCGCTCCGGCACGCCGTGGCCGGGGACCTCTGGTGAACCTCTGCCACTTCACCTCGGTCCGTTCGATTACGTGAAGGCGGCGATCAGTTGGCTCGACGCCTTCAAGCGCACCTACGTGGTGGAGCCCGGGCTCTACTACACGGGCGACCGCTACGACCGCGACGCGCCCTTGCTCGTTACCTCCAACTACCGGCTCACGGTCTTCCTCGTCACGCGTCGCATCCGCGCCGTCAACGCGCGCTTGCTGGTAATCGACACCGACGGCATCAACGTCTGGTGCGCGGCCGGCAAGGGGACCTTCGGCAACGCCGCGATTCTCGAACAACTCGGGCGCTACGAGCGAGGTCTGCTTACCGGGGATCGGTGGCTGAGGCTGGTCCTGCCCAAGTTCGGCATGTCGGGTGTCGATATCCGGGCGTTACGCGCGGAGCGCATCCGTCCGTTGATCGGGCCGCTTTACGCCAAGGATCTGCCCGCATACCTGGAAGCACGCCCGTTGCGTGATCGCGAGGACGATCGCGTGGCCTTTGGCCTGCAGATGAGGACTTTCTCCTTGCTCCCGGGCCTCAAGCAGATGATCGGATACAGCCTGCTCGCCGTCGTTTTCCTCATCGTGGCCAGCGGTCTGTGGGGCTGTTCTGTGCCGA
>PIVZ01000097.1 GCA_003354045.1 bacterium | reverse complement strand
CGCCGCGCCGTGCCGCGGAGCGTCCGCCCCTGCGACGCCCGCCGCCGAAGAAATCGCCGAACAGGTGACCAAGGACGTCCTCGAACATGCTCGCGCCTGCGAACCCCTGTCCGAAGTCGAAGCCTTCCATGCCACCGGCGCCGTTCTCGAAGGCGGCCGCCCCGAAGCGGTCGTACTTGGCCCGCTTGTCGGCATCCGAGAGGATCTCGTAGGCCTTGCTGGCCTCCTTGAACTTGGCCTCGGCCCCTTCCTTGTCCTCAGGGTTGCGGTCGGGGTGGTGGCGCAGGGCTACCTTGCGGTAGCCCTTCTTGATCTCGTCCAGCGAGGCCTCGCGGCCCACTCCGAGCAGCTCATAGTAATCGGTTGACACGTGACGTACCCGGCTCTGCGGCCTGTGACCTTACATACACGAATTCGCGCTCCGCCCGAACGTCAAAAGCCTCCACACGTCGCGGCGACGGGTGGAGGCGTTCGATTCGGACCGCCGAAGGCAAGCGACATCCCTTCAGGATGACGGCTTGACCTCCTCGAAGTCTGCATCGACCACGTCGGCGTCGGCGGGACCGCCGTCCGCGGACGCCCCTGCACCGTCGCCGCCGGCATCGGCACCGGCCTGCTCGCTCTCGGCCTGGGCCTTCTTGTACATGGCCTCGGCGAGCTTGTGGGCGCTCTTCTCGAGCTCGTCCCTGGCCGCTTTGAGCTTCTCGACGTCCTCGCTCTCGAGTGCCGGCTTGGCCGCCTCTACGGCGGCCTCGACTTCCTTCTTGGCGCTTTCGTCGAGATCGTCGCCGAGCTCTTCGATGCTCTTACCGACCCGGTAGATCATGGCATCGAGCTCGTTGTGGGCATCCACCAGCTCGCGTCGCTGGTGGTCCTCCTCGGCATGAGCCTCGGCGTCCTTGACCATCTGGTCTATCTCCTCCTGGGAGAGACCGCTGTCGGACTTGATCTCGATCTTCTGCTCCTTGCCCGTCCCCTTGTCCGTGGCCGACACGTGCATGATGCCGTTGGCGTCCATGTCGAAGCTCACCTCGATCTGCGGCATCCCACGCGGCGCGGGCGGCAGACCGGTCAGATCGAACTGGCCGAGCAGCTTGTTGTGGGCGGCGATCTCGCGCTCGCCCTGGAAAACTTTGATCGAAACGGCCGGCTGATTGTCTTCGGCAGTCGAGAAGATCTGGCCCTTCTGAGTCGGGATCGTGGTGTTCTTGTCGATCAACTTGGTGAACACACCGCCGAGCGTCTCGATGCCGAGCGAGAGCGGGGTAACGTCGAGCAAGAGGACGTCCTTCACTTCGCCGGCCAGCACTCCGCCCTGGATGGCCGCACCTACTGCCACGACCTCGTCAGGGTTGACGCCTTTGTGGGGGTCCTTGCCGAAGATCCTTTTTACGTGCTCCTGCACGGCCGGCATACGCGTCATGCCGCCGACCAGTACGACCTCGTCTATGTCGGCCGCGCTGAGCCCCGCGTCCTTGAGTGCCGTGTGGCAGGGGCCGTCGAGCCGGTCGAGGAGGGCGCCACACAGAGCCTCCAGCTTCGAGCGCGTGAGCTTCAAGTTGAGGTGCTTCGGCCCGCTCTGGTCCGCCGTTACGAACGGCAGATTTACGTCGGTTTCGGGCGCGGTCGATAGCTCGCACTTGGCCTTCTCGGCGGCCTCCTTGAGCCGCTGCAGCGCCATCTTGTCGCCGCTGAGATCGATCCCCTGGTCCTTCTTGAACTCTGCCACCAGGTAGTCGATGACCGCCTGGTCGAAGTCCTCGCCGCCGAGGAAAGTGTCGCCATGGGTCGACTTCACCTCGAAGACGCCCTCGCCGAGCTCGAGGATGGAGATGTCGAAGGTTCCGCCGCCGAGGTCGAAGACGGCGATCTTGCGCTCGCCCTTCTTCTCCAACCCGTAGGTCAGCGCCGCCGCGGTCGGCTCGTTGATGATCCTGAGTACGTTGAGGCCGGCCACCGCGCCGGCATCCTTGGTGGCCTGGCGCTGGCTGTCGTTGAAATACGCCGGCACGGTCACCACCGCATCGGTGACCTGCTCGCCCAGGTAATCCTCGGCGGTCTGCTTCATCTTCTGCAGAATCATGGCCGAGATCTCGGCGGGGCTGGTGCTTTGGCCGCCGAAGGTCACGTAGGCGGCATCGTTGTCCGCCTTGGCGATCCCGTAGGGGAGAAGCTTGCTGGCTTTCTGCACCTCGGCGTCGCCGTAACGCCGGCCGATGAGCCGTTTCACGGCAAAGATCGTGTTCTCAGGGTTGGTTATGGCCTGGCGGCGGGCGATCTGGCCAACCAGCCGCTCGCCGCTGTCGTTAACGGCCACTACCGAGGGCGTCGTGCGGCCCCCTTCACTGTTGGCAATGACCGTGGGGGTGCCGCCTTCCAAGACAGCTACGCAGGAGTTGGTCGTTCCCAGGTCGATTCCTATTACTTTTCCCATTCCTCTATTTCTCCGATCGCCTTGTCGGCTTGCCTAACTCGCTAAACTTGCTCAACTTTTCACGGGAACCGGCAGGCTAGGCGCGTTCAGTTTATTTAAGCACCCTGAGCCGTCGTGCAAGGGAAAAGGCGCGTCCTAGCTGGACTTTCCCTCACTTCCTTCGCCGTCGGCTGCCGGCGGCGCCTTCGAGACCACTACCATAGCCGGCCTCAGCAGGCGGTCGCGCAGCTGGTAGCCGCATCTGTGCTCCTCGACCACCGTGTTGGGCTCGACCTCTGTGGTTTCCACCATCGCCACGGCTTCGTGTACCGCCGGGTCGAAGGGCTGTCCCGCCGCCTCCACGCGCACCACACCGTGCTTCTCGAGGATTGCCAGCATGGATTTAAGAACCAGCTCGATCCCGGAGACGATCGACGCGCCGTCTTCGCCACCGGAGTGATCGAGGGCGCGCTCGAGGTCGTCTACCACGGCGAGCAGATCGCGGCTGATCATCAGACCCTCGTAGCGCGCGCGTTCTTCGAGTTCGCGGCGCTGGCGCTTGAGCACGTTTTCGAGCTCGGCCCTGGCGCGCAAAAGGAGGTCGTGGTTCGCGGCGGCCTCCGCACGCGCCGCCTCGAGCTGCTCCTCGAGGGTCGGCTCGGCGGCCTCCTCCTCGTCTGTCCCGGAAGCCGAATGTTCCTCCGTCCCTTCCTCGGTCGCACCGTTTCCGGTCGCAGCGGCGGGTTTCTCGGAACCGTCGGCCCCGCTCACCGTCTGCTCCGCCGCCGTCCCGGCCGCGGCCTCCGCCTCGGACCGTGAATCCTCGTCCTGCTGGTCGTGCGTGTCCTTGTCCACCGCTACATCCTTGCCCGAGCCTTGCCGTCTGCGTTGCCGTCTCGAGCCTCGCCGCGCTTGCTTGGACATGGTCAATATTCCCTCTGGGGGACACTCCCGTGATCCGGAAGTCGTTTGCAGAAACTAGGAACCGGCCGCCCGGATGTCAACCGACCGGCCACCACGGCGCGCGGCGGCCTGGCCGGGCCATTGAGTTGGCAGCCTGCAAATGAGGCAACGGCCAGGGCGTGCGCGGTATGGGTGCACGGCCTATGCTAGCCTCGATCGGGCGGCGTCAACCGTGCATTCCGAAGTCACAAGAGCTTTCGTGTTGAGAACACGCCCGTTTGGCGAGTCAGACCTGATCGCCGTGCTGTTCACCGAGGATATGGGCAAGGTCTCGGGCATCGCCAAGGGCGCGCGCCGCTCGAAACGCCGTTTCTCGGGCGGCGCCCTCGAGCCCTTCCAGGAGACCCGCACGAGGCTCAGTCTGCGTCCCCACGCCGGCCTCGCCTTTCTTCACGAGAGCACCGTGGTCACTCCAAACCACGCTGTGGCCACCGACCTGGACGCCTTCGCCTGGGCCAGCTACGTCACCGAGCTCACCGAGTTGATGACGGCGGAGGCCGACCCCTGCCCGGAGGTGTTCGCTCTGTACCGAAACGTCATAGCCGAGATCGGGAGCCAGGCGCCCGAGTCGTTCGCCCACCACTACATACTCGGCCTGCTCGATCACGGGGGATGGGGCCCCGACTTTCACACCTGCGGGGTATGCGCCGAGCCAGTGGTGGAGTACTCACGACCCATTCTCGACAACCGCGGCAGCGGGGTGATCTGCTCGCGCCACGAAGCCGAGCAGCAGGGGATCGATCCCGACCATCCCGCATTCAAGCCGAGCCGGCGCATAATCGACGCCGATCTCATGGACTACGTGCGCGAGGCCTGCCTGCGTGCCCCCGCCGGCAGCACGCCGGAGGTGCGGCGGCTGGCGACCGCGCTGCTCAATCGCCTCGTCGATCTACATCTGACCCGCCCGCCCAAGTCGCGCGCCTTCCTCACGAGTCTTGGTGAGGGCGCCGCAACCACCAAGGAGCCAGCAACGTGAAAGCCATCGTCATCCCCAGCTACGGCGAAGCCGACGTTCTCCAGCTACGCGAGGTGCCTGACCCAGTTCCCGGTCCGGAAGACCTGCTCGTGGAAGTGAAAGCCACCGCTTTGAACCGCGCCGATCTACTCCAGCGCCGCGGCTTCTACCCGCAGCCCGGCCCGAAGCCGGAGTTCGAGATTCCCGGGCTCGAATTTGCCGGCGAGGTCGCCGAGGCAGGCGAGCGAGTGGAGGGCTTCGGCGCGGGCGACAGGGTGATGGGCCTTCTAGCCGGCGGAGGCTACGGCGAGAAAGTCGTGATCCATCATCGCCTGGCGGCCCGGGTGCCCGAGCGGCTCGACTGGCGGGAAGCGGCAGCAGTGCCGGAGGCCTTCATGACCGCACACGACTCGCTTATCCAGTGCCGCCTGGAGCCGGGCGAGTCGGTGCTCGTTCACGCCGCCGGCTCGGGCGTGGGCGTGGCGGCCATCCAGGTGGCCAAGGCGATGGGCGCCGGCCTGGTGGTGGGGACGGCAGGGTCCGGCGAAAAGCTGGAGAAAGCGCGCGGGTTAGGCATGGACGTCGGCGTCAACTACCAAGACGAGGACTTCGTAGCCGCCACCAAGGAAGCCACCGCAGGGCGCGGCGCCGACGTCGTGCTCGATTTCGTGGGGGCTTCCTACCTGGAGAGGAATCTCGCCGTCCTGGCGCTCAAGGGCCGACTGATCGTCATCGGCATGATGGGAGGGGTGAGCGCCGAGCTAAATCTCGGCGTCCTCCTGCAAAAACGCCTCGAGGTCCGCGGCACCGTGCTGCGTGCGCGCCCGCTCGAAGAGAAGGCCCTGGTGACACGAGCCTTCGAGAAGAGCCTGCTGCCGGCTCTCGAGGCCGGCCGCATCGCCCCCGTGGTGGACAGCGTCTTCCCGCTGGCCGAGGCTGCCGCCGCCCATCGGCGAATGGAGGCCAATGTCAACTTCGGCAAGATCGTGCTCGAAGTTTGAACGGCCGCTATTGCCGCGATAAACCTCCTCGATTGCCCGCCGTCGGCGGGCGAGTCGTAGCCAGCCCACACGGAGTCCTCAAAGTGTCCGAGCGCGTCGTCACCATGGAAAAGGTCGTCAACCTCTGCAAGAGGCGGGGATTCGTCTTCCCGTCCTCGGAGATCTATGGCGGTCTCATCAGCTGTTACGACTACGGGCCGCTGGGAGTCGAGCTCAAGCGAAACGTGAAGGAAGCCTGGTGGCGGGATACCGTCTCGGCGCGGCCCGACGTGGTCGGTCTCGACTGCTCCATCCTCATGCATCCCCGCGTCTGGGAGGCCTCCGGCCACGTAACCAACTTCAACGACCCGATGGTGGACTGCAAGCTGTGCAAGGGGCGCTTCCGCGCCGACCAGCTCGAGCACGCAAGCTGCCCGCGCAAGCCGAGCAAACGCCCCGGCGAATGCGAGGGTGAGCTCACAGACGTGCGCAGTTTCAATCTCATGTTCAAGACCCACATGGGCCCCGTCGAAGACTCCGCGGCCGCGGTCTACATGAGGCCCGAGACTGCGCAGGGAATCTTCGTCAACTTCATCAACGTAGTGAACTCGGCGCGCGCCAAGCCTCCCTTCGGGATCGCGCAGACGGGCAAGTCGTTCAGGAACGAGATAACGCCCGGCAACTTCTTGTTCCGCACCCGCGAGTTCGAGCAGATGGAGCTGGAGTACTTCGTCAAGCCGGGCGAAGACGACGCCTGGTACGAGTACTGGCAGAACCGGCGTATGCAGTGGTACACGGACTACGGAATCAAGCCCGAGAACCTGCGCCTGCGCGCCCACGCCGACGACGAGCTCGCGCATTACGCCAAGGGCTGCGCCGACGTCGAGTACAACTTTCCGATCGGCTGGCAGGAGCTCGAGGGCATAGCCAACCGCACTGACTTCGATCTCAAGCAGCACATCGAGCACTCCGGCAAGGACCTGAGCTTCTTCGACGCCGCGTCCAAGGAACGCTACGTGCCTTACGTGATAGAGCCTTCGGCGGGCGCCGACCGCGGCACGCTGGCCTTCCTGGTGGATGCCTACGACGAGGACGGTCCCGATGATGACCGCCGCACGGTGCTCCGCCTGCACCCCTCTCTGGCGCCGACCAAGGTCGCGGTCTTCCCGCTGATGCGTAAGGCCGGGATGCCCGAGAAGGCCCAGGAAGTGGCGGCGATGCTCCGTCCGCTGGTCACCACGGCCTACGACGAGACCAGGGCGATAGGCCGCCGCTACCGCCGCCAGGACGAGGTGGGCACGCCGCTCGGAGTAACGGTAGACCACCAGACCCTCGATGATGACACCGTGACCCTGCGCAACCGAGACAGCATGGAGCAGCAACGGGTCGCCATAAACGCACTGCCGGCACTCGTAACCGAGAAAGTCGCGCCGCCGGTCTGTACTACCCCACTGGCTCCGACTGCCTGATCCGAATCCCGTGAAAGGCATGTCCGCGAGCCGCACACGAAAGCATCAATCGCATAGCGAGAGTAGGTGAAACGCAATGGCCCCGAGTAAGAAAGCATCCTCCAAGAAGCGCGCCCCGCGAAGAAGCGCGGCAAAGAAGAGCCCGGCAAAGAAAAAGGCCCGTACGAAGAAGCAGCCGAAGTACGTTTACTTCTTCGGCGGCGGCGCTGCCGAAGGCAATACCGGCCTGCGCAACCTGCTCGGCGGCAAGGGCGCCAACCTTGCCGAGATGGCCGGACTCGGACTGCCCGTGCCACCAGGCTTCACGATAACGACCGAGGTGTGCAACCTGAGCGACCCGGCCACCGATCGCTACCCGAAGGCGCTGGCGAAACAGGTGGAAGCGAGCCTGGCCAGGCTCGAAGAGGTCATGGGCAAGGGCTTCGGCGACCCCAAGGACCCGCTGCTGGTCTCCGTGCGCTCGGGGGCGCGTGCCTCCATGCCGGGGATGATGGACACGGTTCTGAACCTCGGGCTGAACGACCGGACCGTGAAAGGGTTGGCTTTGGCCAGCGGCAACGAGCGCTTCGCCTGGGACAGCTACCGGCGCTTCATCCAGATGTACGGCGACGTGGTGATGGGACTCAAGCCGGAGTCCGCCAAGGCTGCCGATCCTTTCGAAGCCGTGATCGAGAGAAAGAAAGAACAGGTCGGCGTCGAGCAAGACACCGATCTAACGACGGCCCACCTGCAAGAGCTGGTGCGCGAGTTCAAGACACTGATCCGCCGCAAGTGTAAGCGGTCGTTCCCCACCGACCCACGCGAGCAGCTATGGGGAGCGATAGGCGCGGTCTTCAGTTCCTGGACCAACGAGAGGGCCGAGGTCTACCGCAAGCTGAACAACATCCCCGCCTCATGGGGCACCGCGGTAAACGTGCAGGCCATGGTCTTCGGCAACCTGGGCACCGACAGTGCGACCGGTGTGGCCTTCACTCGCGATCCGGCCACCGGCGAGCACCGTTTCTTCGGCGAGTTCCTGGTAAACGCGCAGGGCGAGGACGTGGTCGCGGGCATCCGCACCCCGCAGCAGATCACCCGCGAGGCTTCCAAGACCTGGGCCAGGGAGAACGGCGTCAAGGAGGCCGAGCGCAAGCGCGGCTTCCCCTCGCTCGAAGAGCTCATGCCCGAGTGTTTCGGGCAGCTCATAGACGTGGCCGGCAAGCTCGAGCGCCATTATCGCGACATGCAGGATCTCGAGTTCACCATCGAGCGCGACCGTCTGTGGATGCTGCAGACACGCAATGGCAAGCGCACCGCCACCGCTGCCGTCCGCATTGCCGTTGAGATGGTCGCCGAGAGGCGCATCACCCGCAACGAGGCCGTGCTCAGGGTCGATCCCGACCAGATCGATCAGCTCCTGCACCCGATGATCGACACACGGGCGCCCAAGACACTGCTTGCCAAGGGGCTCGGCGCATCGCCGGGGGCGGCATCGGGGATGGTCGTGTTCTCGGCCGACGATGCGGTGGCCGCCGTTGCCGACGGCCACGAAGTTCTGCTGGCACGCATCGAAACCTCGCCCGAAGACATCTCCGGCATGGTCGCGGCGAACGGCATACTGACGGCCAGAGGCGGCCGCACCTCACACGCAGCGGTGGTCGCCCGCGGCATGGGCACCACCTGCGTGGCCGGCTGCGAAGCGCTACGCATCGACTACGCCGGCGACCGCATGAGCGTGGGCGACTCGGTGATCAAGCGCGGCGACTGGCTCACCATCGACGGCACCAGCGGCGAGATCTTCCTCGGCACGGTTCCGACCAAGCAGGCGACCGTCTCCGCCGACTTCTCCAAGCTCATGGGCTGGGCCGACCGGGTGCGCAAGCTCGGCGTGCGCACCAATGCCGACACGCCGCGCGACTCGAAGGTGGCGCGTGAGTTCGGCGCCGCGGGCATCGGGCTGTGCCGTACCGAGCACATGTTCTTCGAGGGCGACCGCATCGATGCCGTGCGCGAGATGATCCTGGCCGAGGACGAGGACGGCCGCCGCAAGGCACTGGCCAAGCTGCTCCCGTATCAGCGCAGGGATTTCGCCGGCATCTTCAAGGTCATGGACGGCCTGCCGGTCACCGTTCGCCTGCTGGATCCGCCCCTGCACGAGTTCCTGCCGCACACCGACGCGGAGTACCAAGCGGTGGCGCGCAAGGCCGGCGTGGACGTCGACACTCTCAAGGCCACCGGGGCCAAGCTGCACGAGAGCAACCCGATGCTCGGCCACCGCGGCTGCCGGCTGGCGATCACCTACCCGGAGATCTACGCCATGCAGGCGCGCGCCATCATCGAGGCCGCGCTTCAGGTCGCTGCCAAGGGCGTGAAGGTCCTACCGGAGATCATGATCCCGCTGGTCGGCACGGCCAGCGAGCTCGAACGGCTGCGCGCGCTCGTAAAGGAGACCGCAGAGGCGGTGTTTGCCAAGAAGAAGAAAAAGATCGCCTACAAGATCGGCACCATGATCGAGGTGCCGCGCGCCGCCCTCACCGCCGACGAGATTGCCCGTCATGCCGACTTCTTCTCCTTCGGCACCAACGATCTCACACAGATGGGCTTCGGGCTCTCGCGCGACGATGCGGGACGCTTCCTGCCCGACTATGTGGACAGCGGCGTGTTGCCCGACGACCCGTTCGCCAGTCTGGACGGCGAAGGTATCGGGCAGTTGATCGAGATCGCGGTACAGAAGGGACGCGCTACGGATGCCAAGCTCAAGCTCGGCATCTGCGGCGAGCATGGCGGGGACCCGCGCTCCATCGATTTCTGCCACAAGGTGGGGCTCGATTACGTCTCCTGCTCGCCCTACCGCGTGCCGGTGGCGCGGCTGGCCGCGGCGCATGCGGCGCTAAAGGAGAGCTGATACGAGCCGCCGGAGAGGACGAGCAGCCCGTTGAAAAACCCGCTCCCGTCGCCAGACGCCGAGATTCGGGGTTCCCCAACGGACTGCTAGCGTTCGCGGCGCGCCGGGTAGACACTCGTCGCTGCCCTGCACTTGCCGCCGCGCGCGAATGAAACCGGGCGGCGGGTAGTCACATCGCAGAGGGTGGTCAGTGAAGCGATGGTGAAGGACGACAGAAAAAACGCGGTTCTTGGTGTGAACGTCGAGGGTACCACCCGCATCGTGGGAATCATCGGCAACCCGATCGACCACACACTCTCCCCGCGCATGCACAACGCCGCCTTCGCCGAGCTCGGCCTCGACTTCGTCTACGTACCCTTTCGGACCAAGGACAGGCGGCTGCGCGAGGCCGTACGCACGCTCAAGGTGCTCGGCATCGCCGGCTTCAACGTGACTGTCCCCTACAAGGAAGACGTGATGCGCTACCTCGACCGCATCAGCGAGACCGCCCAGGCCGTGGGCGCCGTCAACACCATCTACCGTGAGAACCGTCTCTTCATCGGTGACAACACGGACGCGGCGGGGTTCCACCAATCGCTGCTGGCCCATGATTTCAGGCCGCGCGGCAAGCGCGTGCTGGTGATCGGAGCCGGCGGCTCGGCCCGTGCGATCGTCTACGCACTGGTCAAGGCCGGCGTCTCGAGCATAGTGATCGCCAACCGCACACTGGCGAATGCGCGCCGCCTGGCACGTGTCTTCGACAGCCATCAAGAGAAGATCGAGGCCGCCGACCTCGACGTTCTCGACAACTTCGATTTCCTGGCCACCCGGCAGCTGGTCGTCAACTGTACGCCGGTGGGCCTGGACGGCGGCGATTTCCTGGATTACGCCCCGGAATCCACGCCCGCCGAGTGCGTCCACTTCGACCTGACCTACGGCGAGAAGCCAACGCCATTTCTGCGGCTGGCCGCGGCGGCCAAGCGGCCGACCATAGACGGCCGCCACATGCTCGTGCACCAGGGCGCCCTGGCCTTCAAGATCTTCACGGGACGCCGAGCGCCGGTCGAGGCCATGACCCGGGCCGTCGGACTGTAGCGCTCATTTTCAGGCGGCGGCTATCCGCCCGCGGTCAGTGGCGAACACCGGGACAGCCGGCTCGCGGCAATCGCCCATCTCATTACAGCACCGTCGTTGAGTAACACGGGCGGCAGGCCTTAGCCTTCTCCTGTGTCTACTCGCTACCAGCGCCTTGTCCGCCTGCGTAGGCCGCCACGCCTTCTGCTTCTGCACCCATCGGCAATGTCCGAGGCGATTTCGCCCCGGACCACGGTGAGCCATGCGAGCTAATCCCGCATCGTCCAAGGCCGCACGGGCAACGGCACCGGCAGTCAGGCTGTTCGAGCGCTACGTCGACGAGGCAGTGCGACGCTGCGCCTCCGATCTGCACTTCGAGCCGACCGAGGGGGGATTGAGCGTCCGTATTCGAGTGGACGGAGCACTACGTGCGCTCGAGCCGCCGCCGGCACCGCTGGTGCCGGCACTGCTCACCCGCGTACGTCTGCTGGCGCGCGTCGATCTCGCCGAATGCCGTCTGCCTCAGGACGGACGCTTCTCCGTCGAGCATCCCGACGTCGGATGCCTCGACGTGCGCGCCTCTTTCCTGCCGGTAGTGCACGGAGAGAAGATCTCTCTGCGGCTTCTTCACCGCTCCGCGGACGTGAAGGGCTTAGACCACCTCGGCCTGCCCGCGTGCGACACCGAACTGTTTTGCAACGCCC
>PIVZ01001383.1 GCA_003354045.1 bacterium | reverse complement strand
TGTCCGGGAAGCGCGCGAGAAGGCCGCCGGGTTGACGAGCGAGAGGATGTCCGAGAGCACTTTAACGCTCCCGGCGAGAGTCTTCTCGAGAAGCTCGCGCTCCGCCCTGATCAGCCGGTGCTGCTCGATACCCGCCTTGATTGCGATCTCGAGACTCTCGTTGTCGCATGGCTTGAGGAGGAAGCGGTAGATGCCGCTGCGGTTGACCGCCTCGATGGGCGTCTCCAGGTCGGCATTGCCGGTCAGCATGATGCGTACGATGCTCGGCCGAGCCTTTGCGATCTTCGAGAGAAGTTCGACACCGTTCATCCTGGGCATGTTCATATCGGAAACGACGACCGCGACTGTGCGGTCCTTCCTCAGGATTTCGATCGCCTCCTGCCCGCCGCAGGCGAACAGCATGTTGAAGCGATTGCGAAACTGCCTGCGCAGCCCCGAGAGCAGGTTTTCGTCATCATCGACGATTAAAATAGTTTCCGTGTATTCCATCTATCGTTCTCCGCGATAGCCGGCTAAGCCGTCACCAGGCTCGACTCGGCGATGGCGTCAACTTCACTCGCGATATCCAGCTTGTGCACAAGGTCGATGTCAACCTGGGCCCTCCAGTCCGTCCTCCCGCCGTCGATACCGCCGCCGCTCAAGCCGGCTGCCAGGTGCACGACCGCA
>PIVZ01000659.1 GCA_003354045.1 bacterium | reverse complement strand
GCGGCGATCACCTGGACGTCCGGGTTGCGTTCTTTCAGGTAGCGGCCCGTTCCCATGACCGTGCCACTCGTGCCGATGCTGGCAACGAAATGGGTGATGGCGCCTGCCGTCTGCTCCCATAGCTCGGGTCCGGTCGTCAGGTAGTGGGCCTCGGTGTTGGCTTCGTTGTAGTATTGATCCGGTTTGAAGTAGGCGTCCCGATCGCCGTCGAAGACGTCTCTGCAAAGGGAAATCGCGCCGTCGGAGCCCTCCATGGGATCGGAGTAGACGACTTCGGCGCCATAGGCCGCTATCACCCGTTTGCGCTCTCTGGAGACGTTCTCCGGCATTACGAGTTTGACCGGATAGCCGAGCGCCGCCCCTATCATGGCCAGCGCGATGCCGGTGTTGCCGGAGGTCGAGTCCAGGATCGTCTTGCCGGGCACGAGATGACCTTCTTCGAGCCCTCTGCGTACCATGTTCCAGGCGGCGCGATCCTTGACGGAGCCGCCCGGGTTCAGGCCCTCGAGCTTTCCATACATCCGCACACCGGCGGGCACGTCTTCGCATACGCCGTGAAACTCCACGAGCGGCGTTTTGCCGATCAAGTCGAGAACTCGTGATATCGGCCGGACGGCGTCCACGTTGGCCGTCGCGGCCGTCGTGGCTGGCTGCTCGCTCACGTTCCTCCAGCTATTGCGGGGACGATGGAGACCTCGTCTCCGTCTTTTACCGGCGAGGCGGCGTTGTCGAGAAATCGGATGTCATCGCCATTGACGTAGATGTTGACGAAGCGGCGGACCGTTCCGTCTTCTTCGCATATCCTGCCCTTCAGGCCTGGATGGCTCTCATCGAGCGCGTCGAGCACGGCGGCTACCGAGGGGCCCTCGACCTCGACGGACTCCTGTCCTCCCGTGAACTTCCTCAGCGGTGTGGGGATCCTTACCCGGACTGGCATGTACAAACACCTCCTGTTGCCAAACTGCGCGATCCTAGCATGAAACCATCCCCAGGCTTAGCAGTCCGTTGAAGAACCCCGAAGGTCGGCGCATGGCGACGGGAGCGGGCTTTTCAACGGACTGCTAAGCCCACGCGCGATGCCACGCAACCCACGACCGCCTGGGTGGGCAGGCGGGGTAGCGGTGACCCGGCCGCGGCAGGCGGCGGCTCTCAGGCCCTTGCCTTGGCCGGTGGCGGCGCATCGAGCGATTCGTAGAGCTCGTCGAAATCGTCAAGGCGCGCCCCGATCCTGTGCGGCACGGGCACGGCGTCCTGAACGGCCTCCAGGGTCTTGTAGCCGTTGCCCGTAATGCTGATGACGATCGACTCGTCGCGCGGGATGCGCCCCTGCTCGATGAGCTTCTTGGTGACCGCCACCGTGGTGCCGCCGGCCGGCTCGGTGAATATCCCTTCCGTTTGCGCCAGAAGCTGGATCGCCTCGACGATCTCCTGATCGGTGGCCGCCTCAGCCCAGCCGCCCGAGCCTCTCACCGCCTTCATCACGTAGTAGCCGTCTGCCGGATTACCGATGGCGATCGACTTGGCGATCGTGTCGGGTTTCACCGGCTCGATCAGGTCACTGCCACGGTGGATGGCGTTTACCACCGGTGCACATCCGGCCGCCTGGGCCGAATAGATCTTCCACGGAGACTGCTCGACCAGGCCCACTTGCACCAGCTCCTCGAAGGACTTCGCGACCTTGGGCAGGATGGTCCCGCCGGCCGTGGGCACGATGATGTGCTGTGGCAGCCGCCAGCCTAGTTGTTCGACGACCTCGAAGCCGTAGGTCTTGGCTCCCTCGGTATAGAACGGGCGCAGATTGATGTTGGCGAAGGCCCAGCCGTATTTGTCGGCTATCTCGGTGCACAGACGATTGACGTCGTCATAGTTGCCGGAGATCGCCACCGGTGTCGGGTTGTAGATCGCCGAGCCGATGACCTTGCCCTGCTCGAGATTGTCGGGAATGAAAATGAAACAACGCAGGCCGGCCCTGGCCGCGTGCGCCGACACCGAGTTGGCCAGGTTACCGGTAGATGCACAAGCCACGGTATCGAAGCCGAACTCGATGGCCTTGGTGAGCGCTATCGAGACCACCCGGTCCTTGTAGGAGAAGGTCGGATGGTTGACCGAGTCGTCTTTGACGTAGAGCTCGCTCACACCCAGCACCTCGGCCAGCCTGTCGGCCCGCACCAGTGGAGTGTATCCCGAGTACAACCCCACCCGCGGTTCGGAGTCCACCGGCAATAGCTCACGGAAGCGCCACACGTTCGCTGGCCGCGCCTCCACCTTCTCGCGGGTCATTGCGGCGGCGATGGCGTCGTAGTCGTAGTCGACTTCGAGCGGGCCGAAGCAGAACTCGCAGACGTGGTACGCCTGAATCTCATAACCTTCGCCGCACTCGCGACACTTTAGGCCTTTCACAAAAGACATTCTTCTTGCCTCCTGGCTTTCTTCGTTTCGCTTGTCGAGCCGCAACGCGGGCAGTCGGTCGCGCGAGAAAACGTGATCGAGCGCCAGCGCCGACCGCCGAGTTCATAGATGTTCATGCGGCCCGCGCTGCTCGGCGCGGGAGATGTGAGGAAGGCGAGCGCGTCGAGTCCTTGCAGCGCGCCCACCACACCGGCGACCGGCGCCAAGATGCCCATTGCCGAGCAGCCCTCGGCGTCTTCGCTGCCAGCCTCTTCCGGGAACACGCAGGCCAGACAAGCGCCGCGGCCGGGTTCCACGCGCATCCACTGCCCACCCGTCCTCATGACTCCGCCGTAGCAATAGGCG
>PIVZ01000658.1 GCA_003354045.1 bacterium | reverse complement strand
AAACGGCCTGCGTGTCGTTCGTGCCGGAGAACACCTTGGCGTCGGGCGACAGACCGATCTCGCGGGCGACGTCCTCTCGAACCGTCCCAATGCAGGAGCCGGTGGCGACGAGATCGGGGAGCTTCTCGCGGTCCATACCCGACATCGCGAGCAGCTCGTCGTGGTACTCAACCGCTTCCAGATCGCGGTTGTCGGTAAGTAGCAGCGGGAACACGGTGCAGGGATTGGCCACGCAGTTGCCGGTCAGTCTCGTCGTTACGTAGTCTACCGGCTCCACGAACTTGTGCGTGCGCTCGTATACTTCCGGACGCTCGGCCTTGATGAAGAGCATGTGGGAGAGAGAGTCGGTTCCTGTGGGTAGCGGCGGCATGCCGTGGATATCCACCCACTTCACCGGCGCCTCGGGATAGGTCTCGTAGATCCGCATACTCTGCGGAGCGCCGCGAGCGTCCATCCAGTGGAGCATGTTCATCGTGGGGAGCCCGGCCTCGTCGATCGGAACGATCGAGAAGTACTGGCTGTCACACCCCACGCCTACGATGGCCTCGGCCGGCTTACCGGCTTCGTGAACCACCTGCTTGGCGGCATCCACCACGGCGCGCCAGACTGCCTCGGGATCTTGTTCCGACCCATCGGGAGGCAACACCTGCGTCTCGACCGAGCGCACCGCGCAGGCGGCGATCTCTCCGTCTTCACCGACCAGCGCGACCTTGGGACCGCTGCTGCCGAGGTCGATCGAGAGTATGTAGCGTGACTTGCTCATTCGTCGCTCTGGACTTGCCCCCTCCAAAGTGGTACATATGTAACATATTCAGAAGGCATGTCAAGGCGGATGCCAGCAAAGCAGAAAAAGGCGGCCAAGAAGAAGGCCACCGCGAAGAAAGCAGCGCGCGGCCCTTACGTCCGCGGCGTTCAACGAAGACGCGAGCTGTTGGAGGCGGTCCTGCGCCTGGTGGCCCGCAAAGGGGTATCGGCGGTCACCCACCGAGCCGTCGCGGCCGAGGCAAACGTCTCGCTACGGGCCACGACCTACTACTTCGCGACCAAGGAAGACATGATCCGCGAGGCCTTCCGCTTCTTCACCGAGCAGTCTCTCGAGATGATCGACGACACGGCCGGGCTGTTCATGAAGCTCGAGGTGGTGCCGGAGACCGCCACCGATCTACTCGCCGAGCAAGTCCGCCGCGAGTCGCGCAACCCCAACACCTCTTGGGCCGCCGAGTTCGAGCTGATGCTGGCCATTGCTCGCGAGCCGTCGTTCGCGCCCGAGTACCGAGAGTTCCAACTGCGCATCGACGAACGCCTGCAAGCGGTCATGGAAATCCTGGGCTCCGCCGATCCGGCTCGCGACGCGCGGATCGTGCTCGCCTTCATGCGCGGCTTCGAGCTCGAACAGCTCTCGCGGCCGAACAGAAAGGCCCGGGACGGGAACTTCAAGGGCGACCTCAACCGACTCATCAATTCGCTGGTGGCCGGGCGCGACTAGCGGTCGCGCCGAACAGGTTGACGCACCTTGGGCAAGGGACTAGCTAGGGCTGGTCTGAACGTTTGACCAAGGAAGGGGCCCCAAATGACGAAAGTGCTTACGATCGATCCCGCTACTTGCACGAGCTGTCGGCTGTGCGAGATGGCCTGCTCGCAGGGCCATACCGGCGAGTACCGGCCCAGCAGAGCCAACGTGCGCGTGGCAATCTACCCCGAGGATGCAATCTATTTCCCGGTGGTGTGCATGCAGTGCGACGACGCACCGTGCATGGCGGTTTGCCCCTCGGCTGCGCTGGTGCGTGATGGCGAAACCAACGCCGTGCTGGTCGTCGAAGACCGCTGCGTGGGTTGCCGGATCTGCTCCCTGGCCTGTCCGTTCGGAGCGATCAACTACTGGAGCGGCAAGGCCCACAAGTGCGATCTGTGCGGCGGCTACCCCGAATGCGTTGCCTTCTGTCCCACTGAGGCCCTGACTTTCGAGACGGAGGAAAGATCCACGGCGCCGGCCCGGCAAGCATTTGCCGACCGGCTTCGCGACACCCTGAAGGAGGTCTCACCGTCATGAATGGTTATGTAGGAAAGACCTTGCGGGTGAACCTCAGCCGCGGACGAATCAAGACCGAAGCGCTCGACCTGGACCTTGCGCGAGCCTTCGTGGGTGGCAGGGGACTGGGGAGCAAGATTCTCGCCGACGAGATGAGCGCGAAGGTCAGCCCTCTGGCCGCCGCCAACCGCCTCATCTTCGCCACCGGACCGCTTACCGGAACGGCGGCACCGACGGGCGGCCGTTGGATGGCGATCACCAAGGGGGCGCTGACCGATACGATTGCCTCTTCGAATGCCGGCGGCGACTTCGGACCGGAGCTCAAGTACGCCGGCTACGACATGGTCATCATCGAAGGCGCCTCCAAGACGCCGGTCATGCTCGTCATCGACGACGAGCGAGTCGAGCTGTGCCCGGCCGACCGCTTGTGGGGCAAGAACGTCAACGACACCGAGGACACGCTTCACGAGGAACTCGGCGGTGACTTCAAGTGCGTCAGCATCGGACCGGCCGGCGAAAACCTGGTGCGCTACGCTTCGATCATGAACGACAAGAACCGTGCCGCCGGACGCTCCGGCGTCGGCGCCGTGATGGGCTCGAAGAAGCTCAAGGCCATCGCGGTGCGCGGCTCGGGCGGCGTCAGTGTGGCCGACCCCAAGCGGTTCCGTTCCCAGTGTCTCGACGTGATCACCAACCTACGTGCATCACCGATCACCGGCGAAGGCATGC
>PIVZ01001382.1 GCA_003354045.1 bacterium | reverse complement strand
AGCACAATGCTTATCCAAATTGCTATTTTGGCCTGGATCTTCCTGGGGGTGTTTCCCACAGGGGTACAGCTTGCGGGTGGACTGCTTACCCTTGTGCTTGACGGCCACCAGCAGATAGGACCCGTTGAGCGAGTCGGAGGTGTGCTCGCTGAGTTCGAACGTTCGCCCGACGGCGAGGCGTGGCGAGTTGCTCAGGCCGGTGCCGACGATTCGCGTCGACTCGAACTCCTCTGCGCGGATGGTGGCGAGTTCACTTCCGGGGCTCTGCTCGGTGTATTCACCGGGGTAGTCGCTGAATTCGAAGGTGGCGTCGCGTCCGGAGTCGCTTTTCGCTTCGAGGTTGAGTGCGGGCTTCTCGAAGTTGTAATCGCGCAGTACCACCGCGCCGGGACGGACGCATTGCCCCTTGCGGAACCGGAACACGTGCTCGGTCTGCACGTTCATTCCGGTCGGCGGGTGGAAGGGCATGGCGGCCTCGCCCTCGATCGGGGCGTAGGAGTCGCCCGAGTCGGCGAGGAAGAGCGTGTGGCCTTCCTGGCTCTGCTCGAAGTACCAGCGGATGCCCTCTTCCTCCATCAGCCGGCAGATGAAGTTGTAGTCGGTCTCGCGGTATTGGCAGCAGTAGTCCCGCGGCTCGTAGGTCCGCTGGAGCTGGCTCATGTCGATGC
>PIVZ01001381.1 GCA_003354045.1 bacterium | reverse complement strand
GCACCCGTTGCGAGCCCAGCGAGCGCAGTTGGTGCGCTTTGGCGTGGAAGAGGCCGCTTCCTTACGGGCGCGGTTCGGAATGGCCTCGTACGAGTTCGACTGGATCAGACGGGGCTGTGGGGGACGAGGTCGTGGCCTTCGAGGTAGTTAGCGATCAGGTAGCCTAGCACGCCGGAGCCGCATTCGTTGAAATGCTGCAGGCCGTGAGGAAGCGGGAACGCCGAGTTGCGCATGGGATCGGAGGCGTCGAGGGACATGATGCCGCGCTCTTGAGCGGCGTTGTGCAGACGCTCTATCTGCGTGACGAGCACGAACTTAGCACCGTAAGCGCGCGTCTTGTCGGCCATGGCGGCGACGATGGCTTCACCCAGTGCGAAGAGCTCGTCTCTAAACGCCGTGTTCTCCCAATCGGCGTGGTCGGCTGCGTTTTGAGCGGCCTGGTCGGCGAGTCGGCTCGGCGAGTCGTCCGGGGACGGGACGGGCTGGCCGGTGAGTTCGAGCTTGCCGTCATCCAGGACGAAGAGGGGCTTCTTCTTACCGAAGCGTTCGGTGTGCATGTGGCGATGGGCACCGAAATGGGCGACGTAGGCGATGACCAAATCGGGCTCGTATCGGAATCCATCTGATTCGAGGAAGAGCAGTTCCTGATCGACGCCGTAGCCGTTGAC
>PIVZ01001380.1 GCA_003354045.1 bacterium | reverse complement strand
GAATCATATCTGCATATCTGTCCATGCTTTTACTAACCAGAAGCACTACAACAATTGGCCAGGCGCCATGGAGATGCGATCACTCCTATCGCCAGGTGGTGGGTTGGCAACCCGATGCCTCGGTTCTTTTCGCCGAGCCTCATCGCCGGCCTCCCCTTGCGCTCCCTGCATCGTGTCTTCCCAGCCGCAGCCGCCGACTACTTCTTTGGTAGTCTGCCGCGCTGCGCCTTCTCTTCGATCCTCATCAACGGGCTGCCCTTCGATCGCGGGAACAGGGGTGCCGAGAGCCTCTCCGTCTGTCGCCGGCTGCTGCGCAACGAGGGCAACGTGCTGATCCTGTTCCCGGAGGGGACACGCAGCGTCACGGGAGCGATGGGCCGCTTCCGCTCGGGTGTGGGCAGGCTGGTCGAAGGCACGGACCTGCCGGTCGTGCCTTGCCACCTGTCTGGGGCGTACCGCGCGTTTCCGAAGGGGTCCTTCTTGCCGCGCCCGGTCAGGCTCGTCCTGACCATCGGGAGCCCACGGACGTACGGCGGGCTGCCGCGAGGCCGAGAGACGGTCGACAGTGAGCATCGCAGGCTCGCTGCCCCACGCCGAGTTGGCCAGCACGATCTCCGTTGCTTCCAGGGAAGAGGTTAGTGAGACGACGGGTTCGAATTTGCCGGCAA
>PIVZ01001379.1 GCA_003354045.1 bacterium | reverse complement strand
ATCCCGTTTGACCAGTCCGAAGTCGAGCACTTTCACGAAGTCGTAGTCCTCTCCGTAACTGCAGACGAACAGATTGGCCGGCTTGATGTCACGGTGGATCAGTTGTCGCTGGTGGGCTTCGTGCAGCGAGTGACAGGCCTGGATCATGAAGAAGGCCACCCGGGACGGCTCGACGGGTCCGAAGCGCTCGACCAGGGTCTCCATGTCGGTGCCGTGGAGCAGCTCCATCACATAGTAGAACGTGCCGTCCTCGGCCAGGCCGTAGTCGTAGATGTCGACGGTATGTGGTGAGCAGAGCGCCGCGGTGGCCTGAACCTCGTGTTCGAAGCGCTGGTTCAATCGCGCGATTTCGCCCGGCTGCATCCCACTGAGGACTTCGGGCTTGATGAGCTTGACCGCCGCGGGCCGGGCCAGCATGCGATGGCTGGCGAGCCAGACCTCGCCCATGCCCCCGCTGCCCAGGTTCTCCTCGAGCGTGTAGCTGCCCATTTCCCGCGCCGCCTTGACCGACTTGCCCAGCATGTAAACCACGTGCGACACAGCCAGGCCCATGATGGCGGAGAACGACATGAGGAGACTCAAGATGACCTGGGAGTCCTCGGGAAGCTCGACCCAGCCGAGGCTCTGCACCAGTCCGCGGCTGAGCGGGGCGATTGCCGCGGTCAGCA
>PIVZ01001378.1 GCA_003354045.1 bacterium | reverse complement strand
CTGCTCGGCATCGTTCGCCTGCGCGCACACCAGGATGCGTGACCGAGGCTCGATCTCAATGGTCTGGGCCACCACTTCCGCGATTATGGTCGTCTTTCCCGTGCCGGGCGGTCCCTGAAGGCAGAACGCCGTCTCGCTCGCAAGAATGCGGTTGACCAGGTCTTTCACCCGTGCTTCGGGAGTCAAACCGCGTTGGAGGAGCTGCACCCAAGGCTTCTCACCCATCTGGTGTACCGCAGCCTCGGCGAGCAAGTGCGACATGTCGGCTCGGGCGGTCTCACCACGCTCGAGCGCGTCGATCGCCATCTCCTGTTGCCGGAGCTGGCGTTCCTTCTGCTGGTTCTTGACGAAGAACAAACCCGCCCGTAGCAACGTGCGTTTCTTGTCCGTCTGCACGTGGATGGCCTTCCGCTTGCGGTCGTAGCGCGTGACCTTGCCCACCATGTGCCCGTGCTCATCGAGAACGTCGATGTCCTTCGCATCGTCGAACATCGTGTACCAGTCCCACTCTGGGGCGTCGTCAAAGACCTCCTCGAGCTCGTCAATCCGCACTCCCCGGTCCCGAAGTCGAGCTCGGACGATGTTCTTGACCGCCGAGCTGGGCACCACACGCGCATCCGTGACCGTGAGCCGGAAGCCGGCGTTCACATCGACCTTCTCGGTCTGCGA
>PIVZ01001377.1 GCA_003354045.1 bacterium | reverse complement strand
CCATGCGGACACCTGTTCGAACCAATTGGTTTCGCCGGACTGCCCGGGCATCCCGGGTCGCGCGGCCTCGAACCACTCGGTCAAACCGACTCGCCGAGCACCCTCGAGCCACGTTTCGTCGGTCCGACCGTCCTCGATGTCTCCCAGGTCGACTTCGCGGCCCGCGAAAATGGCCTCGAAACTACCCGGGGAGTTCAGGAACTGAGCCACCTCTCTGGAAAACCCGAGCAAGCCCCGCAGTACGTCGGCTGCTGCCATGACGCGGTCGCTCGTCGGGCCGGGCCAGCGTGCCGTGGGCACGCCGGTATAAAAGCAGATCGGGAAGGGCCGGTTGCGCATATCGCCGCCGAAGTCGAGGATTGAGGCAAAGACCGTCATGCCCGTTTTCGGCAGGCGGATCACCCCGGCTGAGACGGGCAGACGCTTGGCACGCCGCTCTTCGGAGCCGATGCGCCCGGCATAGAGTTCGTATCCCTTGAGGACCCAGTTGTTGAACTCGTCGGCCCATTCCTCGTCGGTGGCGGACCGGTAGTAGTCGGGGTAGGTGGGGAGCTTGCCGAACCACCGGACTCTCGGGTCCGGCTTCGGGGCGGAAGACGTGGATTTGAAGAGGTTCGTCCAACTCCTCCGATTCGCACTCGGCCCTTCGCTACGGCCGCACCGACTCTG
>PIVZ01001376.1 GCA_003354045.1 bacterium | reverse complement strand
CGAGGCCGCTGCCCGCTTGTTTGCGGCTGCGGGTGCCTCCCGGGCGGTAGAACCACTCGAAGATGCGCTTGCGCTCCTTGGAGGGCACGCCCGCACCCCGGTCATCGACCCCGACAGAGGCGCCTGCGTCGTCTGCGAGGGATTGCTTTGCACCCACGTCTGCCCGAGCGGTGCCCTGCTGCCGCTGACCGCGCCGTCACAGATCCGCATGGGCCTCGCCGAGGTCTACACGCCGATCTGCTCACGCACCAACGGCGAGAGCTGCGAGGTATGCGTCAAGCTTTGCCCGCTCGGCGAAGACGCGATCCGTTTTGTTGGCACCGGCCCGCCCGAGGTCCTGCCCGACGGATGCACAGGCTGCGGCATCTGCCAACTGCACTGCCCGACCTCGCCCAAGGCGATTGTCGTCAAGCCGGTGTAAACGACGCATGATCACGACGGGTGCGGCCGGGACAACACGCGATCTGAATGGAGGTGGTCCATGACCGATTGCTACACCGAGATTATGAGAAGGGTGCTCACGGCCGAGCCATTGGGTTCGCGCGAGCTGCCCAGCGGCGTCCGTCTGATAGGTCACGTGCCTCATGTGGGTCCGGAGGCCTACTTGCATGTGGTCTTTCCGTGTCTCGACGATTCTCAGATTGCCACGATCCAGGAGCGCATCCAGCG
>PIVZ01000657.1 GCA_003354045.1 bacterium | reverse complement strand
CGGCAACGGGCGACCCCGACTTGCAGGCCGCTGGATGGGTGACGACCGAGGGGATAACGCTTGGGAATCATATCTCGGTGAATCAGATTGGACAGGACTACTCGCTGATGGCGTGGACATAAGGAAGGAGTTACTTCGATGATAGGCGCAGCCGCAGTCGCAGGATTGGGGGCCGCAGGATTGGGGGCCGCAGGATTGGGCATAGGGGTACTGCCCGGACTGGCAAGCGGGCTCCTGGGGAAGCGGGGGCAATCGCCCTGGTAGCGTTACCAGAAGATGATGATGCTTCTCGCCCCAGGGATGAGGCGTCAGCAGCTTGAGGCGGGCCGAGCCGCGAAGAAAACGGCGGGCCAAGCGTTGAACGCCAGCGGGCTCGGGAACACGACGGTCAAGGCCAGCACGCTCGGCGGGATCGACGCGCAGGTAGGCAGGAACATTGCGAACACGCTCTCGCACCTTCGGAAAGAGGTCGTCCAGATGGTCCCGCTTATGGCCCGCCCCGACAGGAACGCGGGGATCCAGCGGTCCCTGAACCAGTTCGCGCAGGTAGGCGGTGCGTTGATTGGGAATCAGATGGCAAATTACGGGCGCGACTTCTTCCGCAGGGGATACACTACGCCGAACGCACCGCAGGCTACAAAATCGCCCGCGTGGGGGACGCAGCGCGGCGGCTGGCGACCGTCCTGGCAGAACAACTGGAGCTGATCGGACAGGTAGGAGAGGAACGCGATGCCGCGTGGATATGGACACAGAGGTAGCGACAACCCCGGCGTGTTCGGCGGCCTGACCGGCCTCGCGCAAGGGCTCCTGGGCGGGCTGCAACGGCAGCAGGCGCGTAGCGACCGGCGCGAGGACCGCGCGGCGATGCAGGATATGTATATGCAGCGCATGGCCGAGCAGGAGATCCAGGCGCGTGAGCGTTACCAGTGGCAGCAGGACCAAGAGGAAGAACAACGCCAAGCGAAGCACAAGCAGGTCAGCGCGGCGATCACAGCATACGAGTTGAAGGGCGGGATCACCAAGGAGCAGGCGCAGAGAGCGCACGCGAAGAACGACGGCGTCTACATAGAAGACAAGCGGCGCAGCCTCCACTTCATGGACCGGCCAGCGGGCGGGCTCGGCGGGTTCCTCGGCGGGATGATGGGGATGCAGGGCGAGGAACGAGTCGCCGTGGACCGGGAAACGGGCGACGTGGTGCAGCAGTACGGCACGCAATGGAAGCCGCAGGGCGGGCAACCGAAGCCGAGCTACCAGCTCCGCAGGTACATCGGGAAGGACGGCAAGTGGCGGCAGGGCATCTGGGATCCGACGCAGGGCAAGATCGTCCAGGAAGGCGAGCCGTTGCCCGAGGAACCGCCGAAGCCCGAAACGAAGCCGAACCTGGTACGCAAGGAGTCCATCGGCGAGGACGGCAAGTGGCATTTCACTTGGCACGACCCGAAAACTGGCGAAGTGGTGAGGGATGATGGCGTGATCCCGGGCGGGGATGATGATATAGACTGGGGCAAGCGCAAGCAGGAGTTACGCGACTTCTACACGAAGAAGAACCCGAAGGTACTGCCGCCGAAGGCGTTCCGGCATTGGATGCGGCCCGACACGAAGAAGTTCCTCGCGCACCCGCCAGAGGTCCGGGAGGCGATCCTGGACGACACGCTGGCGAAGGAGAAGGCCGACGCGGGCGTCGGTGAGCAGGGGAACGACCAGGAGCAGGGCGGTGCGGTCCTCGACAGCGGTAGCCGGACGCTCACGCCACCGGGCGGGCGGCAGACGACGAACACGCTCGTCGAGCGCGACTTCCCGACCACGCTCGCCGCGGCGAAGAAGATGATGGGACGGCAGCGCAGTCTCCGTGCCGCGACGAAGGAGGACGTGACGCAGATCCAAGCCGCACTCGCCGCAGCGGACGGCGACCGCGCCGAGGCCGCATGGGTGCTGCTCGAAGACGGAATCTACCTCGCACCGGAGAAGTAAATGCCGAGTCTATGGGACATAGCGGAGCAGCAGCTTGAGGCGACGGCGCAGCCGGGGATCGGCGGCAACGGCTTCGAGAAGTGGTACTCGGACGTCGCGGCACGTCAAGGGCTCGACCCGAACCCGGACGACCCCAGGCACTTCTACGACTGGCGTGGCGCGTACAAGTCGGGGGCGCAAGCCGATGCGTCCGGGCATTGGCCCTCGGAGTTCAAGCTCGAAGGCCACCCGCGCATGGTCGTGGACGGCATGGACACGAAAACCGGCAAGGGCGTGAGCCTGTGGGACGTCGCGGAGGCAGGGCTTACGGCCCAAGTGGCCGGACGGCTCCCGGAGCCCCCGCAGCCGTGGCAGCAGGGGCCAGCGACCGCCGTACCCCCGGAGCAGCCGCAGGACTGGCTCAAGCAGGCCGTAGAGGGGCCGTGGGACGACGAGCCCGCGACCGACGAGGACGACCTCGGGCGTGCGATGTACCTCGCGCACTACGAGGCCGCGGAGGGGCCGGACATACCCTGGTACGTTGGTGGCGCGGGCAAGCAGCACGGCTATGTGCGGATCCCCGACGAGGACCAGCCGAGGAAGCTCCACCCCGAGGAAGTCGAGCAGGTCAAGCGTGCGCTCGAAGGCCCGAACCAGAAGCGGATCCCCAAGGAGTACCGCGTCCGTATGGAACGCCTTATCCAGCAGACGCGGCATCCGGTCCACCAGGTCGCGCGGAAGCTGGCGTCGGCGCAGATGGGGATGGCGCGAGGCGGCACGCTCGGGCTCGCCGACCTGATCCCGGGCTTCAAGGAAA
>PIVZ01000656.1 GCA_003354045.1 bacterium | reverse complement strand
CAGTCCCGTTGCTTGTGCTCGGACATACGGCCGGTTATCGTAGACGGCTGGAAGATTCTGGATAGCTCCAGGGGTCGGCCGCGCACGGGCCGGGGAGCAGCCATCATGGCATTCATCACCCGAAGGAGGAGGCGTCGGTGCGGTGCAGTTTACGCCGGTAGGGCGGCGCGCACACGGAGCCGGTAATAGGGACGTATGCGAGATCGGAGGTGCATATAAATGACAGGCCCGGATACCAACGGGGTCGGCGAATCGTCCGGTTCGCAGGAAGGAGCCCGGCGCGACCTGAAGATTCTCTGTTACATTCCCGCCTACAACGCGGCGGCAACGATCCCGAGCGTCATCGACCGCATCCCGGCGTCGATGATGGAGAAGATCGACGAGATTCTGGTCGTAGACAACGCCAGTGAAGATAACACCCACCTGGTGAGCAAGGGGTATGCCCAGGAGAAGGGCATCAAGAACCTCAAGGTTCACCGCTCCGAAGTAAACGGTGGCTACGGAGGCAGCCAGAAAGTGGGCTACCGCTACGCCATCGACAACGGCTTCGACGTGGTCGTGATGCTTCACGGCGACGGCCAGTACGCGCCCGAGAAGATGGAGGATCTCCTGGAGCCCATCTATCAGGGCAAGGCCGACCACGTTTTCGGATCGCGCATGACCGGCGACCCACGCGGCGGCGGCATGCCGCTGCACCGCTTCCTGGGGAACAAGTTCCTTACCGGCGCCGAGAATTTGATACTCGGCTGGAACCTCTCCGAGTATCACTCGGGCTACCGCATCTACACCACGGAGTGCTTGAAGAAGATCCCGTTCGAGAAGTGTACCGGCGAGTATCACTTCGACTCGGAGATCCTCGTGCAGGTCCGTATGGCGGGACTGCGCGTGGTCGAGCGGACGATCCCGACTTTCTACGGCAGCGAGAAGTGCTACGTGCCGCTGGTCAAGTACGGATTCGACGTACTGCGGACGATGCGCGCCTACCTGCTCCACACGTGGGGGATCAAGAGCTGCCACTACCTCGAGTTCGCGGGAGTCAAGCCGCCCAAGGCAGTTCCCTCGGTGTGCATGTAGCCGGCCGGCCGGTAGCCAAGACAGACCAGCGTGACACGCGAGAAGACTAGACAGACGGTTCCCGTCGTCATCCTCTGCGGCGGCCAGGGCACACGCCTGCGCGAGGAGACCGAGTACCGACCCAAGCCGATGATCGACGTAGGCGGACGTCCGATCGTCTGGCACATCATGCGCATCTACGCCCACTACGGGTTCAAGGACTTCGTCTTGTGCCTGGGCTACAAAGGGCTCGTCGTCAAGGAGTACTTCCTCCACTACCGGGCGATCGCCAACGATTTCACCGTCAGTCTGGGCGAACGGAAGACGGTGGAATACGAGGACGGCGGTCAGGACGACGTGGATTGGAACGTGACGCTCGCCGAGACCGGGCTCGATGCCATGACCGGCGCCCGCGTGAAGCGGGTGGCCAAGTATGTGAAGGGCGACACGTTCATGCTCACCTACGGCGACGGCTTGGCCGACATCGACATTCAGGCGCTGCTCGACTTCCACCGCCAAAGCGGCCGGTTGGTAACCGTCACAGGTATCCATCCGCCGTCGCGGTTCGGTGAGATGGTCGTTTCCGGCGACCTGGTGAGCGAGTTCAGCGAGAAGCCGCAGGTCTCTGAGGGCGTAGTGAACGGCGGCTTCTTCGTCTGCGAGAGAGGATTCTTCGATTACCTCTCCGACGACGACTCCTGCATTCTCGAAAGGGAGCCCCTGCTACGGGCGGCCAAAGACGGGCAGCTCGCCGTCTACACGCACGACGGCTTCTGGCAGTGCATGGACACGTTCCGAGAGTACGAGATGCTCGAGAGCATGTGGGCCAAGGGCGCGCCCTGGAAGGTTTGGGAATGAAGGTTCTCGTCACCGGGCACGAGGGCTACATCGGGACGGTGCTGTGCCCGCTGCTTCTCGAGCGCGGCCACGAGGTGTGTGGTCTCGACACCGGCTATTTCAGCGACTACGCATTCCTGCCCTTCGTCGATTCGTTCGAGAATCGGCGCGGCGAGACGCGTGACGTGCAGGTGGACGACCTCGATGGATTCGACGCCGTCATCCACCTGGCAGCGCTTTCCAACGATCCCATGGGGCAACTCGACCCTGCCTTGACTGATGAGATCAATCACCAGGCATCGGTGCGCTTGGCCGGCCTGGCCCGCGAGGCGGGGGTAGAGCGTTACATTTTCTCCTCTTCGTGCAGCACGTACGGGGCGGGCTCGGACGATGCGCTCGATGAGACCGCCGAGTTCAACCCAGTGTCCGCTTACGCCGTCTCCAAGGTCGATTCCGAGCGGGGGATCTCGGCGCTGGCCAGCGAGGGTTTCTCGCCCGTCTTCATGCGCAACGCCACCGCCTACGGCGTGTCGCCGCGCATGCGCACCGACCTCGTCGTCAACAACTTCGTAGGCTGGGCGGTTACGACCGGGCAGGTCAAGATCCTGAGCGACGGTACCCCGTGGCGGCCGGTGGTCCACATCGGCGATATCTCCCGAGCCATGGCTGCCTGTCTCGAGGTGGACCGCGCGCGCATCCACAACGTCGCCTTCAACGTCGGCCGCGACGAAGACAACTACAGGGTGCGTGAGATCGCGGATACGGTCGAAAGGCTGGTGCCGGACGCCAAGGTAGTCTACGCGGGGACCGGAGAGCCCGACAAGCGCAGCTACCGCGTCGATTTCGGCAAGATAAGCCGCGAGCTCCCCGAGTTCGAACCGGCC
>PIVZ01001375.1 GCA_003354045.1 bacterium | reverse complement strand
GTATCTGCGGCACACCAAGGACATGGTCGATGAAAGCGCCGAACTGCTGGGCTATCTGCTGGTGCTGTTCGGCGTTAGCGAGACTTTCTTGATCGAGCGCGCCGGTCGCGAGCGCTACCGGTGACCACAGTGGGTGGGCACTTGTCGACGCTGCGCTTCAATCTCGAGGAAGCCGGTGGCGCACTCGGTGACCTCGGCACTTTCATTCCTCTGGTGGCCAGCATGGTCGCGGTCTGCGGGCTCGACCTCGGAAGCGTCCTGTTCTTTGCGGGGGCGGCCAACGTTCTGGTCGGGCTGGCTTTCAACCAGCCTCTTCCGGTGCAGCCGATGAAGGCCGTCGCTGCGGTTGCCATTGCCGAGGGCCTGTCTCCCGGCTCGATAGCGGCTGCCGGCCTCGGGACCGGCATTCTTCTCCTGCTGCTGGGACTGACCGGTCCCATCGACGTGATAGAGCGCCTGGTTCCGCGGGCCGTCGTGCGCGGGATTCAACTGGGTGTGGGACTGAAGCTGTTCATCAAAGGCTTGGGCATGATACAGCCCGGAACCGAACCGGCCTTGGGAGCCTGGCTCATCGCCGCTGCCGCCGCCGCATTGATACTGCTCAGCTCCGGGCGAAGGCGCTTTCCCTCGGCGCTCGTGGTCTTTACTGGCGGCCTGGCGCTCATGGCTGTC
>PIVZ01001374.1 GCA_003354045.1 bacterium | reverse complement strand
GGTGTTGTTGCTCATCCGCTGACATTCACGCCGCCTCCATCATCTCGCGGAGCTTCGCCAGGCCTCGATGAGCCCGCGCCAGGGCGGTCCCGAGCGGGGTGGCCATCAACTCCGCGATTTCATTGAAGCTGAGATTTCCGTAGTGTCGCAGCATTATCACTTCTCGTTCCGCGTCTGGGAGCTTCCCGAGCGCCTCCTGGAGCCGATCAACGTCCTCCAGGTGCTCCAGACGCCGTTCCGGAGCATCACCGGCCTCATCCGGCAGGCGATCGGCGTACGACGGCTCTGCGTCGGCATCACCCGCAGCGCCGTCCAGGGACGCGATTTCCGGACTCCGTGAGATTCGCCGCACGCGGTCGCGGGCGAGGTTGGTGGCTATCCTGAACAGCCATGCCTCGAACCGCCCGTCGTGCCGGTACCTGGCGATATGACTGACGACACGGACAAAGACCTCCTGAACGAGTTCGTCGGCCTCGTCACGCCGGCCTGTAAGCCGGTAGAGGAAGCCGAAAAGCCTCGCAGAGTAGGCATCCACGAGCCAGTCAAAGGCAGCCGGCTCTAGCTTCTGGGCTCGGCTGATGACCGACTCGAGTTCGTCCGTCATTGTCATGTACACATCCGGAGTAACGCCGCTACAGGCCGCGCATTGCATCGGCTTGGTGCGAGCGGGGG
>PIVZ01001373.1 GCA_003354045.1 bacterium | reverse complement strand
GTCCAGTTCGAGCCGAACGAACCGGCGTGAACCGCGGCAATCGCATCGGCCTCTTCCGGACCCGTGACAGCCCTGAGCGTGTAGCCGTCCGGAATCACCGGCTCGGGCAGATCGAGGAGCGTCGCGCGGTTGACGTCCCACGGCGTACCCTCTTCGAGGGTCCAGCCCAGCTCGGTGAGGATCTCCTCGAGAACCGTGTCTCCGCGAAATGCCGAGCAGCAAATCCGGTCTCCCCCGATACCATTCTCCAGCATCAGCTCCGCTGTGCGATCCGCAGCGTACTCGAGCACCTCGTACTCGAAATCTTCGCCCCGCAGATCGGGCCTGAGCTGGGCGTCAAAGGCCCTGTGCTTCGGTCCGACCAGGACCCACGCAGCCACGCCTCCACCGTCTTCCCAGATGCTGAGCACTTCACCGGGCTCCCACCACCTGCAGCCGTTGAACAACCGATGGGGGATGTCTCCCGTGTGGACGTAGCCGAACCCGTCCGTCTCGGCTGCCGCCGCCGCGGTGAAGTCCTGCAGCAGATCCAGGTCGGATTTGCTCTGATATGCGCGGCGCTTCATGCCCCTCCTCCGCATCGTGTTGCCCGGCGGGCTATTCCAGCAACGTCAGTTTTCGCGTGGCCGTCTCGTCCCCCACGCGGGCGCGCAGCAGGTAGACGCCGCTCGG
>PIVZ01000096.1 GCA_003354045.1 bacterium | reverse complement strand
CACGTAGCCGAGCTCCTCGATGCGGGTTGCGGCGGCGGCCGCCGCGTGGCGGTTGCAGGCAACTACGTGGTAGCTGCCGGACGCGCCACCGAGCGGCTCCGTCGCACCCTCCCTGACCGTTTCGCGCTTCCCCTCGATCGTTTGCAGCACAGTTGCCGGTAAGGTGGTGCGAAGACCGTAGGCATCGACTATGGCAAGGGCGCGTGCCGGCGCCGCTAGGGACTCGACGGTGGGGCCCGAGCCGATGGTCGCCGGATCGTCGCCGGCAACGTCGGAGACGGCGAGCGTCAGCACCGCTGCCGGCGCCGCTGCGCGCGCCAGTCCCCCTCCCTTTATCCGGCTGAGCTGGCGGCGCACGCAGTTGATCTCGTCTATCGGAGCGCCGCAGCCGAGAAGCACCTCGTAGGCCGCGATGAGGTCGGCCGCGGACACCCCTTCGGCCGGCACCTCGAAGAGTGCCGAGGAACCGCCAGAAACGAGATACAGGAGCCTCTGCTCGGCGCCCAGCGCGCTTACCGCATCGAGGATGGTGCGGCTGGCGCGGAGTCCCTCTTCGGTGGGCACGGGGTGGCCGCCGCGTAGCACCTGAACCGCCGGTACCAAACCCTCGGCCGAGGTCCCGGTGGGCAACAGGCAATAGCCGGACACGGCAGTGCCGAGCCCCCGCATCATGGCCGCGGCTGCCTTGCCGGTGGCGACCACGAGGGTCGCGGAATCTGGATCGAGGAGGCTTCGGAGATCTTGGCGCGCGGCAGCGACCGCCCGTTCGGGCTCCACTGCATGCAGGCCTGCATGCCACGCCTCGAGGGCGTCGCTACGAAGCTCTGACTGGCCGTCGGAGGTTGCCATAGCGCCCCCGCGCCTGGACGTCCGGGCCGAGCCGGCGCGTTCGGCTACCGGGGTTAGTCAGGGTCAGGTGCTTTCGTCGTCTGCGTCGGCGCCGGAGAGCCGGCCTCCGCCCATGACAGCCGCCTCGGACTGGACCGTGCGCTGCGCCTGCTCGTACTCGTCCTGGCAGGTCACGCACAGCCGGGAGAACAGCATGGCCTGAAGACGACCCGTAGCGATCTCTCCCTCACATTCGGTGCAGATGCCGTACTCGCCCTCGTCGATGCGCGACAGCGCCGCGTCTACGAGCTGCAGCTTGCGCCGGTCGCGGTCGCCGAGCAGCAGGTTGATCTCGCGGTCACGCTCGTCACTGGCGATGTCGTAGGTGTCACGCCCATCCTTGGCCTCGCCCTCACGGCCCTCTTTGACGTCTTCCTGGATCTCGCGCAGGACTTCCCTGCGCAAATCGAGCAGTTTGACGCGGAATTTTTCGCGGTCGCGTTTTCTCATTCGGCTTCCAATACCCTCCCGGGTTCTGAGGGGGCGCTACGTTAATGATCGCGGTCTGCCGGGTCAACAGAACTACGCAGAACTATGCGGAGTCGTCCTCTGGGACAGCGAAAAGGTCGTAGCAATCGGCCCCGGTGATCTCGGCGCGCAGGCAGCGGCCCCGATGACCGCCGAGATCGCCTTCGAGGTAGGTGACCCCGTCGATCTCGGGAGCCTGGCCGTCGCTGCGGCCCGTCCAGCAGCCGCTCTCGTCGCGGCCGCAGACGAGGACCCGCTGGCGGGTGCCGATGAGCCCGGCCAGGCGCTCTCCCGATATGCCCTCCTGCAGGGCCAGGAGCTCGTCACGGCGGCGCACGGCGACCTCGGGGTCCACCCGGTCGGGCAGATCGTAGGCGGGGCTGCCTTGCTCCGGCGAAAAGGCGAATACGGCTATGCGGTCGAAGCGTACTTCCTCGACGAAACGTACGAGCCGCTCGAAGGCGGCCTCCGTCTCCCCGGGGAAGCCGACGATGAAGGCTGTGCGCAGTACCGGATCCTTCACCTTGCGCCTCACGCGCTCGACGATGCGATGGATCTGGCCGGTGTCGCGGTGGCGGCGCATGCGCCGCAGGATGTCCGAATCGGCGTGCTGCAGGGGAATGTCGATGTAGCGCACGACGTTGTCTACTTCCTCGATGGCCTCGAGAGCGCCGTCGCTGAGCGTGCTCGGGTAGAGATAGAGGCAGCGCACGCGCTCCAGGCCGCCGACCTCGCCGAGGCGGCCGAGCAGGGCCGCCAGGCCGTCCTCGTGTCCCTGGTCGCGTCCGTAGGCACTGAGGTCCTGGGCCACCAGGTTGACCTCGACGACGCCCTGCCCGACGAGGCGCTGGGCCTCCGCAGCCACGTCCTCGATGGACCTGCTCTCGTGGCGTCCGCGCATCGAAGGAATTACGCAGAATGAGCAGTCGTGATCGCAGCCTTCCGAAACCTTGAGGTAGGCCGAACCGTCGTGCTCGCCGAGTGCCCGTTCGGTAAGCGCTGTCGGCAGGTAGTGCTTGGCGCCCTTGAAGATCTCACCCGTGGGGCTCTCTATGGCGGCCGTGAAGCTGTCGAGGGCGCCGGTGCCGACCAGCGCGTCGATCTCCGGCATCTCTCGCGTGAGCTCGCTGCCGTAGCGCTCCGCCATGCAACCGGTGACGACCAGACGGCGCGCCGGCTGGCTATCCTTGGCCGCGGCCAGGCCGAGGATGGTCTCGATCGACTCGGCACGGGCCTCCTCGATGAAGGCGCAGGTGTTTACCACCAGGACGTCGGCCTCTTCGGGGTCGTCTACCAGCCGGTGGCCGCGCGCAAGCGCCTTGCCGAGCATGATCTCGCCGTCCACCTGGTTCTTGGGGCAGCCCAGAGGCACCAGGAATATCTTCTTGGGTTCGTGGTCCATCAGCGCCGATGGGGCCGCCAGCGATGGCAGCCGTCATGGATCGCCTCCAGGGTCATTCGGTTCAGCAGTACGCGGGCGCGCGGCGGCCCTCGGCCTCAGTCGCGGAAGTTCTCGAACTGCAACGGCTGACCGTAGTCGCCCTCGCGCAGGAACGTGATCACCTCTTGCAGCAGGTCGCGCTTCTTGCCGCTCACGCGCAGAGTGTCGCCTTGCACGGCGACCTGCACCTTGATCTTGAGTCCCTTGACGGCCTTCACCATCGCCCGGGCGACCTCGGTGTCGATCCCGCACTTGACCGCGATGCTCTGGCGGGCGCGGCCGCCGTGGGCCGGCTCGATGGTGCCGTAGTCCAAAGCCCCGAGCGGCACCTTGCGCTTGGCCAGCTTTCCCTCGAGGACTTCGACCGCGGCCTTGACCTTGAAGTCGTCGCTCGACTCGATGAGGAAGGCCTGCTCGGCGAGCACGACCTTGGTGTTGGCGCCCTTGAAGTCGTAGCGCTGCGCCAGCTCTTTGTTCGCCTGGTTGAGCGCGTTGTCTACTTCTTGCCAGTCAACGTTGGAGACGACATCAAAAGAAGGCATGTAAAAACTCCTGGTCCGGGTTATTCATGAGCGCTCGCCCGGAGGCCGCCGAGCGCTCATGAATCGTCCGGGTTACGGGCGAGTGATGATATCGACGCCGTCGGGCGGCGTAAAGGTGAACTGGGCCGCGTCCAGTCCGCGGTTGCGCTCGGCCGTGAAGAACTCCATGCGGGTGATCGAGCCGGCCGGATCCGCCACCACGACGCTCTCGAGCTCGAAAGTGTCGGCCTTCACCGCCAGGTGAATCGTTCCCGCGACTTCGTCGTGGGGTGTCAGCCTGATTCGCACGGAGTCGCTCGTTCTCTCCTCGATTGCGATCTCATAGCGCTCCATCAGACTCTCGCGGCCTGTCAGCAGCTCCATCAGGCCGCCCGAGCCGAACGCGCTCTGGTAGTCCACTCGGTAGACCTGCTCGAGATCCGGCTGGTAGACCCACAGCCAGTGACCATCGCCCACGACGGTCTGCGGCGGCCCTTCCATATAGTCCCAGCGGACCTTGTCCGGGCGGACGTAGGAAAAGCGACCGCCGCTGCTGACCTCGCTGCCGACACCCTCCACTTCGATCTTCTGCTTGAAAGAGGCCGCGTAGTCTTCGGTGGCTTCCCAGCGCATACGGTAGGCCTGCCAGACCGCGAGCACGTCGCCGCCGGACTCGGGTACGGAGTCATCCGGGAACGCGCTGCCGGCCACGGCGACCGCTCCCGAGGTATCGCTACCCGCCGCAGGCGCGACCCGATCGGCCGGTTGCACGGGGGGCGCGGCGGTCTCGTCTGCCGGCGCAGCTTGCGCGCAAAGCACAACGGTGAGCGCGGCGGCTATCAGCCGCCCGGGCGAGATCATTCGCCGATGGCCTGGGCGAGAACCTTGCGAGGCCGAGAGCCGTCGGCCGGCCCCACCACTCCCTCGCGCTCCATGTGCTCCATGATGCGCGCGGCGCGGTTGTAACCGATCCCGAGCTTGCGCTGCAGCCATGACGTGGAACCCTGCCCGTGCTGGGTGACGAGGTCAACGGCGCGGTCATAGAGCTCGTCGAAGAACTCCTCGCCGCCCTCTTCGTCCTCAGCGGCAGGCGGCATTTCGAGCAGCTCCATGTGGTAGTCCGGATCTCCCTGCTTGCGCAGGAAGTCGACGATCGCACGAATCTCGCGGTCGGAGATGAAGCCGCATTGCAGGCGCTGCAGGTGCGAGGTGCCCGGTGCCATGTAGAGGCAATCGCCGTTACCGAGCAGCCGCTCGGCGCCTATCGTATCCAGAATGGTACGCGAGTCGGGCCTGGCTGTGACCTGGAAGGAAATGCGCGAAGGGAAGTTCGCCTTTATCAGTCCCGTTATCACGTCCACCGACGGCCTCTGCGTGGCAAGGATCAGATGTATACCGGCCGCGCGCGCCTTCTGCGCCAGGCGCGTAATCGAAGCCTCGACCTCCCGGCCCACCGACATCATCAAGTCGGCCAGCTCGTCCACGACGACCACCACGCGCGGCAGGTGCTCGTGCAACAGCCCTTCGCCGGCACCGTCCTTGCCGACATCCTCCGCGCTCTCGTCGGCAGCCGGCGGCCCGCCGCCGTTCTTGCTCGCCGCCGTTCTCGTCTCGGCGGCCTCCTCGGCGACGCGGCGGTTGTAGTCGTCGAGACTGCGGACCTTCTTGTCCTTCATCAACTCGAAGCGGCGATCCATCTCACGCATGACGTTGGCGAGTGCAGCGGCCGCCTTCTTCACGTCCGTAACCACCGGCACCAGCAGGTGAGGGATGTTCTCGTAGAGAGAGAGCTCGAGCATCTTCGGATCGATGAGTATGAAGCGCACGTCGCGTGGCGTGGCCCTGTAGAGGATGCTCACGATGTAGGCGTTCAAAGCCACCGATTTCCCGGTTCCGGTGGCGCCCGCCATGAGAAGGTGGGGCATCTTGCACAGGTCGCCGTAGACCGGCGTGCCGACGGTGTCGCGTCCGAGAGCGACGCTGAGCGGCGAGCGCACCTCTCCGAAATCGTCCGCGTCGATGAGGTCGCGGAGGCCGACGTTGGCGCGGCTGCGGTTGGAGACTTCGATGCCAACCACGTTCTTGCCGGGGATGGGGGCAATTATCCGTACACCATGGGCTCTGAGCGCCATCGTCAAATCGTCGCACAGATTGACGACCCTGCTCACCTTGACCCCGTCCTCGGGCTCGAGCTCGTAGGTGGTTATGACCGGCCCTGGCCTGACCGCGGTGACGCGGCCGTTTACCCCGAAGGTCGCCAGCTTCTGCTCGAGTATTTTCGATTGCGAGACCAGCGTGCGCTCGTCCACGTAGTCGTTGCGATCGTCGTGACCGCCGATCAAGCCGACCGGCGGCAGTCTGAAGTCGCTCGTGTCGATGTCGAACACGAACTCCTCCTGTTCGGCGCGCGCCGGCGCGCTCTCGTCGCCCTTGCGTTTCTTGGCTGCGGCGCGGATGCCCGAGAGATCCACGAGGACCTTTGCCGGCCCAGTGCTCGAGGCCGACTTCTCCGCGATTTCATCGTCGGATCCGTAGACGACAGGAGGCCCATCGAGGCCCGAACGGCCGTTTCGCTTGCGCTCCCCCCGGCTCGCACCGAGCCGGGCCAGACGCGGGCGTAGCTCTTCGGTCAACTGCCGCATACGGGCGCCGGCTTTCGTCGCCATCTCGCCGGCGGCCGTCAACACCGAGCGCCCGGCGGTCACGACGGCCGCCAACACGGCCGAGATCGTCTGGCCGGTTACCATCATGAAGACGAGCAATCCGAGAGTCACCAGCAAGACGGCCGAGCCGCCACTGCCCAACGACTGATCGAGAATTGCGGCCAGGAAGCCTCCCACCCAGCCGCCGGCGGCCTGCGGTGCCACGTGCGGGCGGTATAGCCCGAGGGCCACGGAGACGAGCAACAGGAGGAATACACCGCCCACCGCGCGTACGGCCGAAATCTGCGCCTTGCGATTGGTGAACAGCACCGCCCCCGAAGCGATGAGCAGGGTCGGGAATATGTAGGCTCCGAAGCCGAAGCACTGGATCAGCAGGTTGGCGACCGAGTATCCGGCGGGACCGCCCCAGTTGATGTCGGGAGACTCGGGGAGGTAGGAGACGAAGCTCAGCAACAGCCCGGCGCCGATCGCCGAACAGACGATTGCCTCGACTTCCTGGACTTTACGAGGAGTATGCTCTTGAACCGTCCGCGACCTAGCCACAACACCCCACACTCACCACCAACGTCACCCCACCCAAGACCAGACAGTATAGCGCAAAACCGCGCAAACGTCCTCCCCGCACCACGCGCATCATGATCTCTATGGCAAACCAGCCGGTAAGCGCCGCCGCGAACATGCCGGCGAGCAGCGCGGAGGCGTCCTCGGCCAGCAGAGCGCCCACACCCGCGGCATTCTTGACCATCGCTCCGGCTATGGCCGGCACCGACATCAGGAAGGCGAAGCGGGCGGCAACCTCGCGGTCGAGACCGAGCAGCAGCCCGCCTACGATCGTCGAGCCCGAGCGGGAGATACCCGGCACCAAGCCGACCACCTGCAGCATCCCGATGAGGACGGCATCGCGGGCGACCACCTCGGCCCCGCCCCTCCCCGCGGCCGGCCGCACTGCCGCCGTCCACAGTAGCGCGGCGGTCACCAGCAGCCCCGCCCCCACGATCGGGGGCGAACTGAAGGCCGCTTCGATTGTCGATCCGCCTAACCCGCCGGCCACCGCAGCGGGCACAGTGGCGAGCGCCAGCAGCCACACCCAGCGCCGCAGCTCGTCGGCCCGTTCCACGTCGGAGCCGACCACCGCCAGAGCCATGCCGGTGAGATCGCGCCGGAAGTAGAGGACGACGGCCAGTAGCGTGCCGAAGTGCAAGACGACGTCGAAGGCGAGCGGGTGAGACAGCTCCACCTGCGTCACGCTTCGCGCGAGTACCAGGTGCCCGGAACTGGATACGGGAAGAAACTCTGTGAGCCCCTGGAGCACTCCAAGGGCAATTGCATGAAGCATACCCACCGCCACTCAGCCGCCAACTAACCCGGACTATTCACGAATCGCTCTGCTGCCTTACGACGAGCGCTCGTGAACGATCCGGGCTAACAATCAATTCTATAGCTCGGTGATATAGGGCACAACAACCGGGCGGCTGCCCAGTGTCCGGCGGAAGTATCTTCTGGCGGCCAGGCGCACCTCTTCTTGCAACTCGTCGAGGTCTCGCACTGCCGCACGGCTCATGCGCGCCACATGCTCGACGACGGCGTCGCGCGCGCCGTCGTAATCCACGCGCTCGCGACCGCTGTCCACCAGGCCGCGTGCCACGAACTCGGGTCCCGAAATAATCTCGCCGGTCTGCTGGGAGACTCCGAGTATGACCAGCACCACGCCGTCCTTGGAGATGTGACGGCGGTCGCGGATGATCTGCTCGTCTATACCGCCGACAATCATGCCGTCCACCAACACCCGTCCGGCGGCAACCGTACCCGCCGCGCGACAGCCCTGGCCGTCGAGCTCGAGCACGTCGCCGTCAGCGAGCCTGAAGCAGTTCTCCTCGGGCACTCCGGTTTCCTGGGCAAGGCGCCCGTGATGGACGAGATTCTTGTACTCGCCATGTATGGGCACGAAATACTCGGGGCGTACCAGCTCGAGCATCTGGCGCAGCTCGTCGCGGTAGGCGTGTCCAGAGACGTGCACATTGGCGATGCCCGGATAGTAGACCTCGACACCACAGCGGTAGAGCTGGTTGATTACTGCGTTTATCGGCCGCTCGTTGCCGGGGATCATCTTCGAGGAGAAGACCACCGTGTCTCCCGGCTCAGGCTGCACGTCGCGGGCCTCGAGCATGGCGATGCGCGAGAGGGCCGAGCGCGCCTCTCCCTGCGAGCCGGTCACGAGATAGCAGATCTGTTCTCGGGGCAAGGTCGCCGCGTCGCGCGCGCTCACCAGCATCTCGCCGGGTATGCGAAGATGACGGCTGCGGGTGGCCAGCGAGTAGATGGTCTCCATGCTGCGCCCGACGATGGCCAGGCGGCGGCCGAACTCCTCGCACAAGGAAACGACAGTGGCCGCCCGGTGTATGTGGGAGGCGAAGGTGGTAACGAACAGCCGCCCGGTAGTGCTCTCGAAGAACGGGCGTAAATAGCCTCGCACTTCCGACTCCGATCCGGTGCTCCCCCGCTGCTCGATGTTGGTCGAGTCGGAGAGCAGCACGCGCACGCCCTCATCGCCGATCTCACGCAAGCGCTCGAGCGAACAGCAGCGGCCGTCGATAGGGTGCGGGTCGATCTTGAAGTCGCCGCTGTGGACGATCGTGTCTCCGGCCGAGCGGATGGCGAGCGAACAGGCCTCGACGGTGCTGTGGGTCATCGGTAGCGATTCGATCTCGAAACCCGCCACCTCGAAGGAGGCCCCGGGCTTGTACTTCTCTATGACGGCCCCGCGCGCGCGTGGGTGCTCCTCGAGCTTGCCGGCAAGCAGGCCGCCGGCAAACGGAGTGGCAAAGACGGGAACGCCGAGCTCGGGCAGTACGTAGGGAAGGGCACCAAGGTGGTCTTCGTGAGCGTGGGTAAGGACGAAGCCTTTGAAACGCTCGCCGAGGCTTACCAGATAGCTCACGTCGGGGATTACCAGATCCACCCCCATCATGTGATCCTCGGGGAACATCAGCCCGCAGTCGATGGCGATGGCCTCGTCCCCGCGCTCCACGACCATGCAGTTGAGTCCGAACTCCCCGAGCCCGCCGAGCGGGACCAGGCGTAGTGGCGAAGGCTCAGACACCGACTGCCTCCTTCACGCGCGTGGGCTGGCGCACACCGGCCTCCAGTGGGTGCTCCTCGATTTCGCCGAGCATCGTCTCGATATCCGCCCTGGCCCGCTCCGTGAGTAGGCCGCGGTCGTCGGCACCGAAGCACGAGGTGTCGATGGGATCGCCGAAGACGACGCGGATCACCCCCGGCCGCACACTGAACGTTCCCTTGGGGAGACAGCGTTCGGCACCGGAGATGGCCACGGGCACCAGCGGCAGCCCCGTGGCAATTGCGAAGGCGGCCGCCCCCTTCTTGAACGGTCTCAGTACCGTCGTCCGGCTGCGACTTCCCTCACCGAAGAAAACAACCGTTATGCCGCGCTCACCGGTGCGCCGCTCGAGCTCGCGAACGGCCTGTTCGTTGTCGCCACGGTCGATGAAGATCTGGTTGGTCGCAACCAGCATCGGCCCGAGCACCGGAACGCTGCGCAACTCCTTCTTGGCCACCCAGCGGGTCTCCAGATCGAGGACCGCGCGCGCGATGGCCGGTGCGTCGAGATGACTGCGGTGGTTGGCCACGAACACGTAGTCGTTGCCGGCTCGGACCTTCCGTGCACCGCAGACATCCAGGCGCGCGCCCAGTATGCGCAGCAGACCGCGGACCCATATGCGGGCCACGACGTAGTAGTGGCTGGTGCCGGGAGAGACGAGCGCGACCAGCATCACGACCGGCATGATCAGGACCGAGAACAGGTAGAAGAGCGCCACTCTCAGGGGTGAGAGCAGCCGTGTGAGAAACTCGTCACTGTGCACGGTTAACACTCATCCATCATTGACAAGATGTCCACCTGGTTCTAGCCTCGCCGCCACAAATAGCAGGAAACTGCACGGAGAGAGCACCATGGCATCACTGAACAAGGCAATGATCCTTGGCAACCTCGGCCAGGACCCCGAACTGCGCCACACCGCCGCCGGCAAGGCGGTGACGACGCTACGGATCGCGACGAACGAGGTATGGAAGGATCAGTCGGGGGAGCGCCAGGAGCGCACCGAGTGGCATAGCGTGGTGGTCTGGGGCCGCCAGGCAGAGACCTGCAACCAGTACCTGCGCAAGGGCAGGACGTGCTTCGTGGAAGGCCGCATCCAGACCCGCAAGTGGCAGGATCAAAACGGAAATGACCGCTACTCGACCGAGATCGTGGCCGATCGTGTACAGTTCATCGGCGGCGGCGGGGGTGGCGGAGACAGCCACGGCGGCGGTGGCGGCGACAGCTTCGGCGGCGGTGGCGATCAGGGCGGAGGCCCTCCTCCGCCGGCCCAGGACGACGAGGTCCCCTTTTAGCAGTCGCTCTGCTACGGGAGCCCGCCCGGGCTTCCGTAGCGCGCGGCTCGCCCGCCGTCAGCCCCCCCATCCGCTGTCGGCAAAAGAATAATACTCGCGCCAGCCTACGACCACGTGATCGAGCACCGGAATGCCGAGCAGCTCGCCGCTGCGACGCAGGCGCTCGGTTATGCGCCGGTCGTCGGCGCTCGGCGCCGGGTCGCCGCTCGGGTGGTTGTGCAGAAAAATGACCGCGGCGGCGGCGTCGCGCACGGCCGGTCGGAACGCCTCGCGAGGGTGCACCAGCGAGGCTCCCAGGGAGCCCTCGGATATGCGTACCTTGGCCACGAGGCGGTTCTTGGTATCGAGGAGCAGCGCGTAGAACAGCTCTCGGCGCTCGTCGGCAAGCAGCGGCCCGAAATGGGCGTGGACGACGCTCGATGAGGTGATCGGCACACCTCGCTCGAGGTGCTCGGCCTCCAGGCGTCGAGCCAGCTCACCGGCTGCAATGAGCGCCGCCGCGCGCGCGCTTCCAATGCCGTCGAGAGCCTCTAGCTCGGCCTCGGTCGCACAAACCACTCCCCGAAGATCACCGAAACGCTCGAGCAAGTTATGTGCGAGCTGGACGGCGTTGCCCGCGCGGGCGTGCCCGTTGCCGAGAAGCAGCGCCAGCAGCTCGCCGTCGCTGGACGCCGCCGGGCCGTAGAGACGCAGCCTCTCGCGAGGCCGCTCGCCACGCGGCCAGGAGGGGTTGGCACCCCCAGGCCGCACTCTCGGGATCGACCCTCCGGGGGCCGGTTTGGGTGGCGTGATTCTGGCCGCTTGCCGTGACATGGCCGCAGCCTACCCTTCCGGCTCCGCGCTCGAGAGACCTCTTCTGTAATGAGAGACCCGCCCACCCAATAGAGATCGCTCTGCAATGCCGGTATCCTCAATTGGCAGTGGAAGCCCTCGACTGGCAAGGCTGGCTTACCATCGGGGTGATCGGACTCATCCTGGTGGGGATGGTGCGCGGCATCGGAGGACCCGACCTCATCTTGATGGGCGGGCTCTTCATCCTGGCGCTGGCGGGCGTGCTGACGCCCGAGGAGACCTTCAGCGGCTTTGCCAAACCGGCCATGGCCACGGTGGTAGCGCTGTTCAGGCTCGCTGCCGGCATGCGCGAGAACGGGGCCCTGGAGATCACGCTGGGG
>PIVZ01001372.1 GCA_003354045.1 bacterium | reverse complement strand
CACCATCTCGTGATCCGGAGGCGGCGTAGTGGGTGCAGATTTGCTCACGGGGGAGGGCTCTCTGATCAAAGGTCGGCAAATGCCTTCGGCCGATGCTAACATGGCTCCGCGCGAGGCGTAAATCATGGCTACTCAGCGTGGGGCGCCACCGCCGGCCGTTATCGCGGCCGGTGCGGTGATCCATGCCGACCGGGAGGCACCGTGTTCAGAATCGGCCAAGGTTACGACATACACAGATTGGAGGAAGGGAAGACGTTGCGTATTGGCTGCGTGGACATTCCCTTCGACTGCGGGTGCGTAGGCCACTCAGACGGCGACGTGGTTGCCCACGCCATATGTGACGCCATGCTCGGCGCGCTTGCCCTTGGCGATATCGGCACGCATTTTCCGCCCGACGACGATCGCTGGAAAGGGACGGACTCGAGAGTGTTCCTCGCCGAAGTTGCGCACATGCTGACGGCCCGTGGTGCGCACGTGGTCAATGTGGACGTCACGGTGATTCTGGAGAGACCGCGTCTGGCACCGTTTATCGCTTCGATGCGCGAGATCCTTACGACCATTATAGGATGCCCGCTCGGCGCCCTTTCCATAAAGGCGAAGACTTCCGAGGAGACCGGACCAATCGGCCGCGGCGAGGCAGTTGCCGCGCAGTGCGTCGCCCTGGTCGAGCTAC
>PIVZ01000655.1 GCA_003354045.1 bacterium | reverse complement strand
GAGAAGGCGGCCGCCGACCTCGTCGCCGCCATAGGCGCCAGCCGTACCCAACCACTCGGCCGGCTGATTTTCGCGCTCGGTATCCGTCATGTCGGGGAAACCGCCGGCCGCGTGCTCGCCCGGGCTTTCGGCAACCTCGAGAGGTTAGAGCAGGCTTCGGCTGAGGATCTCGAGCAGATCGACAGTATCGGCCCGGAAATGGCCTCCTCGATCCGACTGTTCTTCGATGACGAGGACAATCGCAGGCTTATCGCCGAGCTGATCGCGGCTGGAGTCGATCCCGCAGCCGCGCCCGTAGCCGAAGGCGGCGCACTGCAGGGAAAGAGCCTCGTACTGACCGGGTCACTCTCGATCACGCGCAACCGCGCCAAGGACCTCATCCAGGAGGCCGGAGGAACCGTGGTGTCGAGCGTGAGCGGCAAGACAGACTACCTGGTCGCCGGCGAAGACCCGGGCAGCAAACTCAAGAAGGCCGCCGAGGCGGGTGTCGAGATACTCGACGAGGAGGCATTGTGGAATCTCCTGGGAGGTAGAAGGTGAGCAAGAACATCATCTGCCGACGCTTGCTGATTTCCGGGCGTGTGCAAGGCGTCTGGTATCGCGGCTCGATGCAAAACGAGGCCGAGAAGCTGGGGGTAACTGGCTGGGTTAAGAACAGGCCGGATGGTAGGGTCGAAGCGCTCGTCGAGGGCACGACCGCCGCCGTCGAGACGATCGTCGAGTGGTGCTGGCAGGGCCCGCCGGCTGCACACATCGATCACGTCGATGTCAGCGTGGATCAGCCGCACGGATTGCGCGACTTCGACATCGGATACTGAGGCGCGGGTCAAACAGCCAAAGGGAAACGCCGGCTGAGTAGCAACACCGTCAGCTACCGGAACCCGCGCCAGGTAAGAACGCAAGGAGAGATCGATAATGACCACAAAAAACACCATCACCGGCGCCGGGAGCCCGGAGGAGCTCGGGCGCACACTCATGCACGAGCATCTGATGGTCGGCTATCCCGGCTGGGAATCGGACACTCTGCGTGCAGGCCCGCCGGCCGACGAGGCCTTCTCCGTCTGCGTAGACCGAATCGAGAGCATCAAGGCGCAGGGCGTAACGACGATGATCGACCCGTGCCCGAACGATCTCGGCCGCGACGCCGAGTTCATCGCCAAGGTGGCGCAGAAGACAGACTTTCGGATCATCTGCGCGACCGGGCTCTACAAGGAAGCGGAAGGCGGTGCCCCTTACTGGAAATTCCGCGCCAGCTTCGGCGCCGGGGCGGACTCGATCGCGGAGCTGTTCATAAACGAGCTGACAGAGGGCATCGGCACGACGGGCGTCAAGGCCGGCATCATCAAGGTGGCCACCGGTCACGGACAGGTGACCGACTACGAGAAGACGATCCTGCAGGCCGCCGCGATTGCCAGCAAAGAGACCGGCGCGCCGATCACGACGCACACCGACGAGGGTACGCTCGGTGATGAGCAGCAGAAGATCCTCACCGGGCACGGAGTGCCGGCCCATCGCATCATCATCGGGCACTCCTGCGGCACAGACGATCACGACTACCACATGGGTCTCGTGAACGGCGGTTCCTACCTGGGCTTCGACCGCTTCGGCCTCGACTTCCTGTTTCCCGACGAGAAACGCGTGAGCTCGCTACTCCGGCTCCTCGAGGTCGGTGCCGCTTCGCGCGTCGTGGTCTCTCACGACACGGTGTGGTGCTGGCGGGCCGCGCCGATCCCTGACCCGAAGATGTTCGAGGAGCTGGCCGCACAGTGGATGCCAACCCACTTCATCGAGCGCATCGTGCCGCGCTTGAAGGACGGCGGCGCCACCGACGAGCAGATCGACACGATGCTGGTCGAGAACCCGCGCCGTTTCTTCGCAGGAGACGAGCTGCCGGCACTGGGGTAGAACCATCACGCGGCTTGCCGCGCAAGGGATGGTGAGCGGTACCGTTTCGACTCGAGGTGGACGCCGCCTCGCGCGTCGTGGTTTCTCACAACACAGAGTTGCACCAGCGGTCAGCGCCGATTTCCCAGCCCGAAAGTCTCACGTTCGAGAAAGGGTGCTTGCCACCGTGCGGGAGAGCATATCCCAGGTGGCAGATAACGACGACGCCTATTACTCGTCCCGCAGCTTGCGGGCGGCGGCGTAGACTTCGCGGTGGTGGGCACCGCGATCCTTTAGCCGCGCGACGATCTCCTTTACGTGTAGGCCGGTCTCGAGAAGGGACGCGACCTCGTCCACGAGCCGCTCGCCGGTGAGGGCATCCATCTCTTCTTCGGGAATATGCACGGCAACGACGAACTCGCCACGAGTGCGCTTGCCGGATACCTGCTCGGCGACCTCCGAGGCGCGCCCGCGAAGCACCTCCTCGTGGAGCTTCGTGAGCTCGCGGCCGACCGCTACCTCGGGATCGCCCAATTCGGCGGCGATCTCGCCGAGAGAGGCCACCACCCGCCGTGGCGACTCATAGACGACGACAGTTCGCCCGGCGCCCTTTAGTGCGACGATCGCCTTGTGTCGCGCACCCGAGCGCGTGGGGAGGAAGCCTTCGAAGGAAAAACGGTCGGTGGGAAGCCCGCTCACCGAGAGCAGAGCTATGACGGCCGATGGTCCCGGCACCGAGACGATCTCTATGGGAGCCCCGGCGGCGGCCTTCACCAGGCGATAGCCCGGGTCCGATATTCCCGGTGTGCCGGCATCGGAGACCAGCGCGACGTTCTCGCCGGCCAACATTCTCTCGACCAGCCGCGGCGCCAGCGCGTGCTCGGTCTGCTCGCGGTAG
>PIVZ01000654.1 GCA_003354045.1 bacterium | reverse complement strand
CTCCGACCGACGCGGTAATCGTTATCGTGATCGTGCCAGCGTTGGACGAAGTAACCGAGCTCTCGACAGGATCCGCAGGCGTGGCTCCGTCTCCCTCGTCGGCATCGGTGTCCACCGTGCCGCCTTCCGCCACCACCTGGCTTACACTGTCTTCGAGCTGGCACGAGCCGTCGCAGCCGTCGAGCGGCTCGAGGTTGCCGTCGTCGCATTCCTCGCCGTCCTCGGTCACACCGTTGCTGCACTGGCCGCAGCCCGGCGGAATCTCGGTCCCCTCGCACACGCCCGCTGTGCACTCATCGTCGTCCGTGCACGCCTCGCCATCGTCGCAGATCCCACCCTCGTTGGCTGTCTCTATCTCGCACGCATCGCCGTCCTCGTTGCAGACGCCGTCATTGCACGCATCGTCGAGGTGCGTGCAGTCGATGTCGTCGCCGTCCTGGCAACCGAGCACGGCATCGCAGGTCTCGTCTCCGTTACAGTGGAAGGTGTCGTCGCAGAAAATGTCGGCGGGCGTGTTCGTACAGGCATCGCCCTCATCGTCGCAACCATCGACCGTGCAATCGACGCCGTCGCCGCAATCGCGCACGGGGCCGCCACAGGAGCCCGCGGTGCAAACGTCCGAATCCGTGCAGAAGAAGCCGTCATCGCAACCGCCGCCTTCATTGATCGGCGTGCCCACGCATTGGTCCTGGCCCTCGTCGCAGGTGCCGGTATTGCATTGGTCGTCAAGATGCGAGCAATCCGGCTCCGGGCCGGAACACGCGCCGCCCGTGCACGCGTCGCTCTCGGTGCAGAACAGCCCGTCATCGCAGCCACCCTCTTCGTTCCCCGGCGTGGCCACACACTGGTCCTGGTCATCGTCACAGGTGCCGAAGTTGCACTGATCGTCCAGATGCGAGCAATCAAGCTCGGGGCCGGAGCAAACGCCGCCCGTGCAGTTGTCGTCGTCCGTGCAGAACAGTCCATCGTCGCAGGGGCCGCCCTCGTCACCGGGAGCGCTGTCACACGAGTCGGCATCCTCGTCGCAGAATCCTGGCGAGCAAGGCTGGTCCAGGTGCGAACAGTCCACCGGCGTGCCAACTTGACAGTCGTTCACCGCGTCGCAGGTCTCCTCGCCGGTGCAGTGGAGGCCGTCGTCGCAAGCGCCGTCGTCGGCAACATTGGTGCAAGTGTCGCCCTCGTCGTCGCAGCCGTCGGTGGTGCAGTCCACACCGTCACCACAGTCACGTGCCGTTACGGTGCAGCTACCGGAGTCACACACGTCGCCTACGGTACAATACAGACCGTCGTCGCAGTTCTGTCCCTCATTTGCCGGAGACGCCTCGCATTGGCCGCCGTTCTCGTTGCAGACGCCTTCGGCACACTGGTCGTCCAAGTGCGAGCAGTCGATGTCCGTCCCGGCACACACACCCGAGCCGCATTGGTCATTCTCCGTACACGCTACAGTATCGTCACATCCCTGCCCCTCGTTGATGTTCGTAGCCTCACATTGGTCCGCTTCGTCGTTGCAGGTACCATCATTGCACTGGTCGTCCAGGTGAGAGCAGTCAACCGCGGTGCCCGATTGACAATCGAGTGCCGGGTCGCACGTCTCGACGCCGGTACAGTAGAGACCGTCGCTACACGCCGCATCGTCGCGCCAGTTGGCACAGGTATCGCCGTCCTCGTCGCAGGAGTCCACCGTGCACCCCACGCCATCGCTACAGTCCCGCGGGTCCGTATCGGAGCAGCTTCCGCCCGAGCAGGTGTCGCTGATCGTGCAGAAGAGGCTATCATTGCAGGGGTCCGTATTGTTGACGGCGGAGCAGCCGGTCTCGGCCACGCAGGTATTGTCGGTGCACAGGTTGCCGTCGTCACAGGCCGAGTCGTCAGTTACGTGCTCACACGCGTCGGACACGCACGCATCTACCGTGCAGTCGATGAGGTCGTCACACAGCGCCACACCGGGATAGCCGGGGGTATCGTCAATGCAGCCCTCGCTCTGACAGTCGGAAGTACACCCATCATCATTCGTGGTGTTGCTGTCGTCGCAGGTCTCGCCTGCCTCGACTTCGCCGTTGCCGCAGACCGGGCATCCGACCAGCGTACCGTCCACCGTGATGCCGGGCGCCGGCGTAATCGTGCCGTTTGTCACCGGTGGCGTGGAAGCGTGCCGATGGACAAGGTTGTTCTCACCGGTACTCGCATCAGCTTTCATCTGGCTGCCGACGTCGAAGACCATGGTATCGATCGCAGTGATGTTGTTGCTACCGTCTGTGGCGCGGTTGTCTAGCTCGGCCGTCGCGGTGAAATGCACGCTGCATGCATAGATGTCGATCTCGCCGTCGCTGACGAAGCCCAGACCGCCATCGGTCTCCATGGTGCCGCTGACGGTCGCCGCGCCGGCGGCTACGATGAATGCCGAGCCGCCCGACCCGTTGTTGCTGGCGCTCACGTCGATACCACCAGCAAACACGAAATCACCTTCCGCGAAGACCTCGACCACGCCCCCGCCGTCCTCGCCGCCGATAAGGTCCACCATGCCGCCAGCGGTGAACTCCGTGTCGCCCTCGCTCTCTATGAGAGCGGAGCCGCCGGCCCCGAAAAGACCCAGGCCCCGACCTTTTATCTCACCGCCCAGCAGAATGTCGCGACCGGCGGTCAAAAACATGTCGAAGCCCAACGCGTCCGGCATCGCGCCGTTTCCCTCAATGCGAGTAAAGCTGCCCAGGCTCACGTCTCGGTCGGCCAAGAACTCCTGGGTGCCCCCGTCGCCGCCGAAATTGTCGATACCCATGTGCCCG
>PIVZ01001371.1 GCA_003354045.1 bacterium | reverse complement strand
CGCGGACTGCCTGGAATTCGGGATGGACGGAGGTGACTGCACGTTGCAGGAGAAGCAACACTGCTTCCTCGATCCGATCGTGGCGACGGGCAGCCCCGATCCTTCCTTCCCGCTGGCGTCGGCCACGTTCTGCGTCGGCCCGACGATCAACGATGGCATAAACGGCGAGGCCGGCTTGCCGGGCCCGGGCCGGGTGCTCAACCAGGCCAGCTCGACGACGTTCTGCGCCAGTGACGGCAGCGACTACACACCCGGTGGTGTACCGGCCTGCCCGGCGCCGTGATCCGAGAATCACGTCCGTTCTGAAAGAGACCCCGGCACGTTCGACGTGCCGGGGTCTCTTGCTTCCAGCACCTGGGAGCAGCCGCTAGACGATGGCGCAAACGGGGGTACAGCCACGCCCCGACCGTGGCTCGGTATGGCAACCCCTTCCGGGACCCACCCGTGATGCGCAAATGCAGATTTCGCCTTGCTCACGGGGGGGGATTATAGCTAGCTATAAGGAGGGGCCGCGCAGGCTGCGGTGTCCTCGCACCATTCGGTCCCGCCAGAGGAGGATACTGATGAGAACTAGCTTCAAACTCTTGGCCGTTGCGGCGGCAGTGGCTCTTCTCGTGGGCTCGATCGGCGATGCCGATGCGGCATTCAGCAAGGAGCAACTCGGCTGCCGCAAG
>PIVZ01000653.1 GCA_003354045.1 bacterium | reverse complement strand
CTCAGCAAGCTGCACCGTGGACGCCGCCCTGACGACTCGGTTGTCGGCAGCTTCATCTCCGTGCCGCTGGTCGTTCAGGGGGAGCTGATCGGTGTGCTCAACCTGAGCCACAGTAAACCACGAACCTTTACCGAGGACCACTTGCGCCTGCTGACACTGATTGTCGGTTTCTCTTCGAGGCCTGGCCAGAGCTGCCACGGGCCCATGCATGAGGGAATCCTGGGGATGGTTCGCGCGACCAGAGCGGCCGGGGGAGGATCCCGGCGGGTAGCCGAACACAGGCCGTGCTTGCCGGTTAGTACATCCGCTCTACGCCGCGTAGCGTAGGCGGCCGCATACGACTCCGTCAAATGACCCGGTCACGCGCGTCTTGGGGCGGGACGACGCAACCGGCCAGTACGATTGCCGCATTCTAATGGTGGTAATCGTCGTAATCGTCGTACTCGTCGTACTCGTCGCACCCACACTCGGCCAACCTGTCCAACAGATCGCGCCTGCACTCTTCGGGACACTCCTCACAGGGGTCGGCCACTTCGGGTGCTTTGGTTTCCCAATAGCTGCGGCACTCCGAGTAACGATGACAGATCAGGCGGGTCCCCTCGAGGGCGAACGTTTCGCGTTCCGTCACCTGGCCCGGCTTACAGTCCGGGATGGACGCGTCCGGACACTCTGCCGGTGCTGTTTCCACGCGGTCCGCCGCACTGCCGCCCCGGTTCTCGCCCTGTGCCAAACACGGGCCCGATAGAAGCAGTGCACATGCGATCGTCAAAAATTTTGGAGCCGTCATACTTTCCTTGATCGGCCCGCTGCGCCGCCGGCCTGAGAGGGCCGCGGACCGAGCCCGGCGCCGGGCGTTGTTGGCAACCAGTTTAGACGCGACGGCGCGCTTGGGGAAGACCCACCACAATCCACTCCGGACAGTGGATGGGGTGATGTAGCGTCCAGGAACCGAGGTCTGCCTAATCCCGCCGTAAATATGGCGCACGTCCCCCGTTCCGAGACCGGGGAGGTAACGGGAAAGGAGGGGGACGAGATGTCGTTCTGGAAGAGAAGTAGGAAGCCTTTCGGTCGGGCGCCGCAGGCCGAGGATGCCGGGCGCTCCCTGAAGGCCCAGGTCCGCGACTCTTCGAGAATGACCTCCCGCCCCAGGGCCCTTGCTGACGACATCGTCAACAAGGATGTTCGACGGACTTGCGAACCTCTCCGGCATCTTCAGCTACACACACGGAAGTCGATCGACCGGTGAACGGGCAGCGCGTCAAGTCGCGACCGACTGCTCCAAGTTGACGAAATGCTCTTGTCAAACGCCGGGGGTATATCCGGCCCTCCGCTTATCCTTCTTACCCTCTCTACCGGCCTTCAACGACGCAGCCCTCGCTCGACAAGCCGCTCTTCGAGAAGCACGATTCGGTCGTGCCCCCAGAACTGCTCGCCTTCGAAGATGAAGATCGGGACGCCGAAGACGTGGTCGTCGTGACCTTCGGCGAGGCAGGCCTCCAGACGCCGGTTGCCCTCGCCTCTTGACCACTCCTGGAAGTCGCTGCCCGAATGGCCGAGCTCCTCTATTACTCCGGCCACGGCCTCCGGAATGTCGATCTCCAGCGCGCGCTCGAAAAAGCGCGAATACACCAGCTCTGAATAGGGTCGGAAGAAGTCATGTTCCTGGGCGAAGAGTGCGCCGATCAAGGAGGCTGTGGAGTCGTAGACCTTGAGCGGGCCTTTGATCGGGAAGCCGCCGCGGCGGTTGGCCCAGCGCCGGGCATCCATGTAGGAGTAGCGTACCTTCCACTCGGAGTAGACCGTGCGCTCGCCCTTGCCCTTTATGCGCAAGAGGTAGGGTATCCATCGCACGGAGACCCGGTATGTGTCCGGCAGTTCGAAGGCCGGCTCCATCGCGAGAAAGGCAAACGGGCTCTTGTAGTCGAAGTAGAGCTTGATTTCGGTGTCTTCGGCCATGGTGGATTGTCCAGATGAGTTCATGGTGGGGGTTCCTTCGATCGCCGTTCTATCAGGGCAGAATTGCCAAGGCCCGCGCTCGAAAGCCGGACCCAGTCTAGCCTGCGGACGACAGCGCACGAAACAGGAAGTGGCCGCATACTCGCCGAGATGTCTGCACTCGACACGGTTCAACGGCGTTGCATGGGAAGCCATGCTGTGGATTACTTTGCGGCCTGATTCCCGCTGAAGGCAGAGAAACTATGACAAAGCGATGGATCTCACACATCCCTCCGGCGACTCGCTGCGCCTACCCCGTTAGACACGGGAACCGGGTCCACCCCCTCGTGGACGGCGAGCCGGCCTTCAGACGCATCTGCGAGGCGGTGGAATCAGCCTCGCACAGCGTGTGGGTGACCGTGGCCTTCATCGACGCTGATTTCGAGATGCCCGACGGTCGCGGCAGCTTCTTCGACGTTCTCGACAACGCCGCCGCCAGGGGTGTAGACGTGCGCGTCCTCTTCTGGAGCGAACCCGATATCGGGAAGCAGATCGCAGACACGCATCACTTCCCCGCCAGCGATGAGAACCACGGATTTCTACGCGATCGCGGCTCGCGAATTCTCGCCCGCTGGGATCGAGTTGCCGACCACTGTCATCACCAGAAGAGCTGGACCATCGACGCGGGCCGGCCCTCGGAGCTCGCGTTCGTGGGCGGCATCAACCTGGACCGGGGCTCCGTGGTCGCGCCCGGCCATCCCCCGAAACCCGGCCTGCGACCCGGCGAGAGCATTCACGATCTCTACGTCGAGGTGCAGGGCCCTGCCGCCACCGATGTGGCACACAACT
>PIVZ01000652.1 GCA_003354045.1 bacterium | reverse complement strand
CACCAAGAGTCCCGGCGTCACGGCCGGCCTTTGTCCAAAATCCGGGGGGCGGAAGCTCGCTTAGGGGTCGGATACTCGTATATTCTTAAGGGAGAACGCAATCCGGCGCGCGCCTGCTTCGGTCTCGAAGGCGGCGCCGGTCTGATCGAGGGGAACGAAATCCTGGACACCTGGAAAGTCAAGTTACTCGCGGCCGTCGCGCTCTTCGCGCTGGCGAATCCTGGAAGCCCTGCGGCCGAGGAGTCGGCCGCGGAACCGGCCGAGGCGGCGGCGGAACCGGCCGAGCTGGCGGCGACAGTGCCAGCCGAGGCGGCGCCGCCCGAGTCCGCGCCTGCCCCCGAGGCGCCTGCCCCCGAGGCACCTGCCTCCGAGGCGCCCGCCTCCGAGGCGCCCGCAGTGGCCGACTCGGAAGAGGCCGCAGTGCACAGTCCCGCGGCGCAGGTGGTGATCCGCCTGCACGAGACCTTCCTGACTGTCATGAAGGGGGCCGAGGCGCTCGGCTATGAGGGCCGTCGCGATCTTCTCGCCCCGGTCCTGACCGAAAGCTTCGACCTCGACTTCATGGGCAGTAAGGCCGCTGGCAAGCATTGGCGGAGCTTCGACGAAGCTCAACAAGAGCGCTGGTTGGATGCATTCGAGCGCCTGACAGTGGCCAACTACGCTGGACGCTTCACCGGCCACTCAGGACAGTACTTCGAGAATCTCGGCGAAGAGCCCGCCACCCACGAGACCCTGGTGGTACGCACGAAGCTCATCGATCCCGAAGGCGACGACGTTCAGCTCAACTATCGCTTGCGTGAGACCGACGGTGGCTGGCGGGCGATCGACATCTACATGCATGGAACGGTGAGCGAGCTGGCGTTGCGCCGGGCCGAGTACACTTCTGCAATCGAGCGCGACGGCTTCGAGAAGGTGCTTGCCGACATCAACGGCAAAGCCGACGACCTGTCGGCCAACACTGCCAAGTAGCCCCGCCGCGGCGCCGCACGGGCTCGGACCTCACGGTGTGCTCGCAGCCGGGTGGGCCTTCGAGATGTGCGCTGCGCCTCTGGTAATAGCCGTTGCGAAGAGCGGCGTAGTAATCCACCGACGATGCCTCCAGCGCCTTCATCGCCTCGTAGTACGCGTCGCGTGCAGTGAGACCGGCGCCGCCGCCGTAGGTCAATTGCTCAACCGGGCCGAGCAACCAGAAGGCGGGGTTCACCACGGCGTCCATGACGGTCCCCATCCCATCTCGCGCAGTGCTCGGACCGAACAGCGGTAGAACCAGATAAGGGCCGCTGCCGACGCCGGCGCGCGCCAGCGTCTGGCCGAAGTCCGCTTCGTGGCTTTGCAGACCCATGGCTGCAGCCGGGTCGAACAGACCTGCCAAGCCCACGGTCGTATTGGTCACGAAGCGTACCGCCGTGATCCCGGCACAGCGCAGCTCGAGCTGCAATGTCTCGTTCAAGAGCACGGCCACGGAGCTCGTGTTGGTAAAGGCGCGACGAATGGCGGCCCTGGCAGGATCGGGAATCAGGGTCCGGTAGCCGCGCGTGATCGGCTCGAAGATCAATCTGTCGAGCCCGCGGTTGAAGCCGAGGATGCCGCGGTTGGCGTCCTCCCAGGGATCGGGAAAGCCGAGCGGCTGCCCCGAGAGCTCGAGGTCGAAGACGTCCTCGTCGAGCAGGTCCCCGCCCACAGTCTCTTCGAACGCCAGCAGCGCCGGCCTTTGGGAATGAACCTCGCCGGCCTGCACGCGCGGCTCGGCCGGTTCAGTAATCGCTTGTGCAGGAAGAGCCTGCGCGACAAGCCACGCTCCCAGTGCGAGCGCGACGAGCGTTTCGCCTCGAGCCGTGCCTCTCCTCACAATTCCACCACTACTCCCAGGACGAGGCGTCCTCCGAACGCACGATTCTACCTCAGGACGACGCTCGCAGCCACCGGCCGGCGGCACACGCGGCTCCTCGGCGCACCATGTGTCCGTGGAAGCTGTGGACAGCAGCGTCCGGCCTGATAGCCTGGGGGACAAAGGAGGCCTCGACCATGCCAAGTCTTCTGCTCTCCGCCATCTCCACTGCTGTGCTGGCTGTATTGCTACTCGCCCCTGCCCGGCCGGGGGTCGCTCACCAGGACATCGACGAAGCGATTCTGGCGGCAGAAATGTCCGCCGCCAGCGTCTCGGTCCAGCGTTCACGAAGTCTTGGCGCAAGCGTGACGTCGGTAACGTTCGATGCGTTCGGGCAGACGTTCATCCTCGACCTCGTACCGTCCTCTGTGGTCCCGTCCGATACGGTGGTGCTCCACGTCCACGAGCACGGCGTCGAGGAGTTGCGCGCCGGTGACGTCTTCTACACGGGATCCGTTCGCGGCAAGCCGGGGTCGCTGGTGGCCGTGTCGGTGTCCGGAGACGCGCTCGAGGGCATCGTCCGCGTGGAGGGTGAGATGTACCTCGTCGGGCCTGCCGAAACGGCGGCCGGTGAAGCCGGCGGCGAGATCGTCGCCTATCGCCTCACCGATCCCTTCGCCGGACCGTCCATAGCCGGCGACGCACTGCTGCGACAAAGAGACGGCGGCGGCGCCACAAACGGCCTTCAATATCTGCTCGAGATCGCGATGGTGGCCGACCACGAGTTCTTCTTGAAGCACGGGGCGAACGCCGGAACGCGGATGCTCAGCGTGCTCAACCTCGTGGACGCCATCTACGTGGATCAGATCGCCGTCAACCTGAGTGCGATCGCTTCCCTCGTGTTCGAGACCGCGGGCGATCCTTTCAGCAACTTCCAGGGCTCTTTCTATATCAGAGTCC
>PIVZ01001370.1 GCA_003354045.1 bacterium | reverse complement strand
GGGCTGGCTGCGCCCTTCGAGACGCTCCGCACCGACTCCCACCGAGATTTCGGGGAATACGCGCAGATACTCGAGCTTGATCTCCGCGTCGCCAGCGCCGATGGCAGCGTCGAGCGCCTTGAGGTCAAGGCGTCTCGCCCTAGCGGTGGCGATAAGAGACTCGGTGTCCAGCGCACATTCTGCGCGGGACGGTAACGGGTCGCTCAGGCCCAACCCGTCAACGTCCAGGTCAAGCGAGAGCAACGCCACGAGCGACCGTTTCGCAAGGAGCGAGGCAAGTCGTGTATCCCGAAGGCCAAGTTCAGCGCGTAGCCACTCGCCCCGCTGCAGGTTCTCATCCAGCGGGCTCGCGACGCCGGCCTCTCGCTGTGCCTTGATCGCGCCATACGACTTGCCCAGCAGAGCCAAGTTCTCCTCGGCAATCGCGAGTAGTTCCTCGGCCGCGACCGCGCCGTAGTAGGCACGTTTCGTCTCAGCCGCCAGTTCGCCGGCGAACCGGGCAACACGCACCACTTGCCCTTCGACCTGGTGCTCCGCGATTCGCCTCTTCACCGGCATCTGCCAGAGGTCGACAATGTTCTGCGCGAGGTTACCCTGGATGTTGCTCCGTCCTCCGCCCTCGGGGAACATCAGGCCGAGGCCCAGCGAGGGGTTCGACAGGAGGCCGGACTGCAC
>PIVZ01001369.1 GCA_003354045.1 bacterium | reverse complement strand
ACTAGGCACTGGGCACTATGCACTAGGGCGTAGGTGAGTTGGGCGGGGCGGGGGATGAGGAGTGGGGGGAGGGTGTTGAGGTCGGTCATGGGTTGACCTCGGGGGGAGTGGGTTGGTCGTCGGAGTCGCGCCGGCTCGAAACCGGTGCCACGGGGTTGGAAGGCGAGCCTAGTTGGCAGGTGATGAAGGCGATTGCCGTGCCGAGGACGAGGTGCCAGGGCCAGGCTAGGGGGTTCTCACCGATCCTGAAGCCGTCGTCGAGGGTTGGGGTTGCTTTCCACGCGGGGACGAGGCTTGTCCACCAGGCCCAGATCGCGGGCTGCATGGCGAGCACGACGGTGAAGCCAAGGACGAGGGCCGCGATGGCGCTCTTTGCGTTTCCGCGTTTGGTGAAGATGGCTGAGAGGAACATCGCGAGCAAGCCGGCGTAGGCGAAGGCCATGACGCTCAGGGCGAAGTCGAGGAGTGTGAAGCCGGACCGTGGCTGGCCGAGTCGTTCGAGGGTCTGGCGTGTGTGCTCTTCCCAGAAGACGCAGCCGCAGGCGGCGAGGGTCATAAGGACCCCCCATGCGACGACCGCGATGCGCCCTGCTTTGAGGTAGTGGCGTTCGGGCTTGTCTGGTCGGCGTGGGCGGTAGAAGTCGGTGATGGTGGTGTTGGCCATGGAGTTGAGCGA
>PIVZ01001368.1 GCA_003354045.1 bacterium | reverse complement strand
ACGCGACCCGCAAGCTGTTCACGGACGAGATCACCGGCATCCAGGAGAAGGGCCTCTACAAGGAGAAGCGCTTCATCTGTTCGCCGCAGGGCGCCGAGATCGAGGTCGAGTACCCCGAAGGCGCGCCGCGCCAGAAGGTGCTGAACTTCTGCGCCAACAACTACCTCGGGCTGGCCTCCCACCCGGAGGTGATCAAGGCGGCCCATGGTGGTCTCGATGCCCGTGGTTTCGGCATGAGCTCCGTGCGGTTCATCTGCGGCACGCAGGACCAGCACCGTGAACTGCAGGACAGCCTGACCGACTTCCTCGGCACCGAGGACACGCTGCTCTTCCCGAGCTGCCTCGACGCCAACGCCGGCGTGTTCGAGGCCGTGCTCGGCCCCGAGGACGTGATCATCGCCGACCGCCTGATCCACGCGTCATTGGTGGACGGCATCCGCCTCTGCTCGGCGCAGTACGACACCTTCAAGCACATGAACATGAAGCACCTGGAGAAGAAGCTCCAGGAGCACCAGGACAAGCGCACGCGCATGATCGTGACCGACGGTGTTTTCTCGATGGACGGCGACCTGTTCCCGCTCGACGAGGCCGTCGCGCTGGCCGAGAAGTACGACTCCATGATTCTCGTGGACGAGTGCCACTCGTCGGGCTTCATCGGCAAGACCGGTCGCGGCAC
>PIVZ01001367.1 GCA_003354045.1 bacterium | reverse complement strand
CCGGCCGCCTACTGATAGAGCGTGCCGGTATTCACCACCGGCTGCGCCGAGCTCTCGCTGCAGAGCACGACGAGCAGATTGCTCACCATGGCCGCCTTCCGCTCCTCATCCAGCTCGACCACCTTGTGCTTGCTCAGCTCGCTGAGTGCCATCTCGACCATGCCGACCGCGCCCTCGACGATCGTCTGCCGGGCCTCGACCACGGCACTCGCCTGCTGACGGCGGAGCATGTCGGCGGCGATCTCCGGCGCGTACGCCAGATGGCTCAGACGTGCCTCGGTCACGACCACGCCGGCTCGTGCCAGCCGCTCCTGGAGCTCGGTCTGCAGGTGCTCGTTGATCTCGTCGGTCGCCCCGCGCAGTGAGATCTGCCCCTCGGGCCCATCATAGGGATAGGAGCTGGCGAGCTTCCGCACCGCCGACTCGCTCTGCGTGGTGACGTAATCGAGATAGTCGTCCACTTCGAACTGAGCCTGGGCGGTGTTCTCCACCTGCCAGACCACGACCGCACCGATCTCGATCGGATTGCCGTTCGAATCGTTCACCTTCGACTTTTCGGTGTTCATGTTGCGGGCGCGGAGCGATAGCTTGATCTTCCGCATGAACGGGTTGGTCCACCAGAAGCCGTTGCGCTTCGCCGTCCCCTTGTAGTTACCGAAGAGCAGCAGGACGGCCG
>PIVZ01000651.1 GCA_003354045.1 bacterium | reverse complement strand
TACTTTCCCAATGGCCGCCAGCGCCCGGACGGTCCCGATCCCGAACGCCTGGCGTTCAAGCTGGAGTTCTACGAAACCCTGCTCGATGTGCTCGACGAAGAGCGTGCAGAAGGAAAGGCGGTCGTGGTCTCGGGAGACTGGAATACCGCGCACACCGAGATCGACATCGCGCGGCCGAAAGAGAACGAAAAGGTGACCGGATACTTACCCGAGGAAAGGGCGACGTTGCAGAAGTACGTTGAGCACGGCTACGTCGATACCTTCCGACACTTCCACCCGGCCGGCGACTACGAGGGCCTCGAGCCTGCGGAGCGTGACTACACGTGGTGGACTTACCGGGCGGGTGCGCGCCAGCGCAACATCGGCTGGCGTATCGACTATCACTTTGTAAGCGAGGAGTTGGTCGCTTCTCTCGATTCGGCCGAGATCTGGGCAACCGTTCACGGATCGGACCATTGTCCGATCGTCGTCGATCTCACTGTCTAGCGTCGGTAGTTCGAGCCGCGGTCTAGCGCTGGCGCCGAGAGCGGAGGTTCATTCGTAAGACGGGGGGGTCTGTTTTGTACCTGCCAGGCAACGAGTTGCTCTTCGCTGCAAGTGCGCGTCCAACCACCGCGACGAAAACGAGAAGCGAAGCAACGGTGGCTACCGCGACCAGTGGCGGCAGGTTGTCGAGGACGGTCCTCAGTATCGCCATTGCAGATACGGCAGCGAGCATTCCGACGCCGACTGCCCACAGGACGGCCACGGTGTCACGTTGCGCACCTTTCGGGATCGGATTCCGGCCTCGTGGAGTGTTGCTGGCCATCGCAGTTCCCCCTGCCATCAGCACCGACACACAAGCGTCCGGCGCTGCTACTTCGCCATTATTGGCAATTGACTTACCACTAAATTAGCCGACGATTGCGGTTCCCACAAGCCCCGTTTTGCATATTCGCGCTGCCGTCGCGGCCAATAGGGGCGGGCAGACCGCGAGCATTAGGCTTGCCTAACTAGACGATTAGGCGGAGGACACAAGAGCCGCCGACGACGACAATGTGACCCTGGTCACATTTGCCTGCCGACGGCGATGTGATCTTCGTCACATTCGTCGTCGGTGGCTTCGCTCGATGGGGGTGCCGGCTGGCTTGTGGCGGCGACAATACGGCGCAGCCAGCTATTCGATCAGGCAGAACTCGTCGCAGCCGTCGAAGTCAGCCGTGTTACCGTCGTCACACTCTTCGAGGTCGGCTTCGTTCGTGTTGCCGTCCCCACACTCGACATCCGTGCAGTCGTCGTCGCAATCGAAGGTCTCGCCGCCTTCGTCACAGACCTCAAAGGCCGTCACGTTGACGTAGCTGTCACCGCACACCGCCCCCGTGCAGTCGGGGTCGCAGACTGCCGACTCGCCGGCGTGGTCGCACTCCTCCGAGCCGGTCTCGGGGTGGCCGTCGCCGCAGAACGCGGCAGCGCAGGTGCCGCCGACCCCGTCCGGACAGGCATCGGTGTTGTCTTGATTGCCGTCGTCGCAGGTCTCGCCCGCGCCGCCATCGATGATACCGTCGCCGCAGCTGCTAAAGGTGCAGTTCTCGCGGCATGCGTCGGGCTCCGTGTCGCTGTTGTTGACCCCGTCGTCACAGACCTCGCCGGCAGTGGTGTTCAGGGTTCCGTCTCCGCAGATGGCGAGCGTGCAATCGGGATCACAGATGATCGACTCGCCGGAGTGGTCACATTCCTCGACACCGATCTGAGGGTGGCCGTCGCCGCAGACGGCGGGCTCACACGTGCCCGCCGGGCCGTCCGGGCAGGCATCCGTATTGTCCTCGTTGCCGTCGTCACAGGTTTCGCCTGCAGTGATGATGCCATTTCCGCAGCCGGTAAACGTGCAGTTATTGTCGCAGCCGTCGCCGTTATCAGAGTTGCCGTCATAGCAGTCTTCGCCGCCGACGATGTATGCGTCGCCGCAGATCTCCGTGCACACGGTCGGATCGGCCGTGTCGCAGTCCCAACCGACCTCGGGGTCGCAGAAGTCGTCGCAGCCGTCCAGGTCGTCCGTATTGCCGTCGTCGCAGAAATCGATGAACTGTTCGATGAAGCCGTCGCCGCATTCGGCATCGACGCAGGTGCCGCCGTCGCCGTCGGGGCAATCGTCGTTGTTGTTGTCGTTGGCATCGTCGCAGGTCTCGCCGGCCGCGGCGTTGATAATGTCGTCCCCGCATACGGCGTCCGTGCAGTCGTCATTGCAGGTCGCCGATTCGCCGCTGCCGTCGCAGTCCTCGCCGCCGTCGGTCACGCCGTCTCCACATCTTGCCAGGGTGCAGTTGGTGCGGCAGGCGTTGGGCTCGATGTCGCTGTTGTTGGCTCCCTTGTCGCATTCTTCGGTGCCGGTGATGATCCCGTTGCCGCAGCCAGTGGGTAAGCAGTTGCTGTCGCAACCGTCGTCGTCGTCGAAGTCGCCGTCATCGCAGGTTTCTTCCATACCGGCCTGAATGACGCCGTCGCCGCAGTACTCCAGTACACAGGCGGGCGTACAGCCGTCCTCGCTGTCGCCGTCGCCGTCGTCGCACTCCTCACCGCCACCACAGCCGATACCGTTCCCGCATGCCTGAGTCGTGCAGTTCGAGTCGCAACCGTCGCAACTTATGACGTTGCTATCGTCGCAGGTCTCGCCGGTAATCGCGTCGGTCACACCGTCACCGCAGCGCCGGACCCCCGGGTACAAAGCGTCGAGTGCGATGTCTACCTGGGCGACGATGGTATCTAGATGGACCTGCACGAGGTCGGGGCGGCCGAATATCCCACCGGTGGGATCGGTGA
>PIVZ01000650.1 GCA_003354045.1 bacterium | reverse complement strand
CAGACCAGGAACGACTCGCCGCAGCCGCAGCTGCGTTTGACGTTCGGGTTGGCAAGCTCGAAACCGGTTTTTTGCAAACCGTTGGCGTAGTCCACCTCGCTGCCGTTGAGGTAGAGGTAGCTCTTGCGGTCTATGTAAAGGCGCGCCCCGTCGTGCTCGAACAGCTTGTCGCCCTTGCGCTCGTTGCTCAGCTCCAGCTTGTACTGGAGCCCCGAGCAGCCACCGCCGGTGACCCTGATCCGAAGGCCGTCGGAGCCCTCGTCGGCGCCGCCGGCACCGCTAACGAACTCGTGAATCTTGGCGGCAGCCCTTTCGGTCATGGTGATCATCGCCTTACCCCCGTAAGCCGTTCGCTAAGCGCTCTTTTCCTCGTCGCCGCTCTTGTCTTGCCAATCCTTGACGGCGGCCTTGATCGCGTCCTCGGCAAGCACCGAACAGTGAATCTTCACCGGCGGCAGGCTGAGCTCTTCGACGATCTCGACGTTGCGTATCTCCAGGGCCTCCTCGACGGACTTGCCCTTGACCAGCTCGGTCACATAGCTCGAGCTGGCAATCGCCGAGCCGCAGCCGAAGGTCTTGAAACGCGCGTCCTGAACGACGCCCTTGTTCGAGATCTTGAGCTGCAGCTTCATCACGTCGCCGCACTCCGGGGCTCCGACTACGCCCGTTCCGACGCTCTCCTCATCCTTGTCGAAGCTGCCCACGTTGCGCGGGTTATCGTAGTGGTCGATGACTTTGTCGCTGTAAGACATTTTGTTCTCCAGTCCTTGTCTATCTCTCGTGGCGCGGTCAGCTGCGGTGCCACTCCACCGAATCGAGCTCTATGCCGTCCTTGTACATCTCGTAGAGGGGCGACATGTCGCGTAGCCTTCTGACCTCGGCAATAACGCGATCGGCCACCTGGTCGATCTCTTCCTCGACGTTGAAGCGGCCGACGCCGAAACGAATCGACGTATGTGCCAGATCGTCGCCGATACCGAGGGCCTTGAGCACGTAGGAGGGCTCGAGAGAGGCGGAGGTGCAGGCAGAGCCGGAGGAAACGGCGATGTCTTTGAGCCCCATCATGAGAGACTCTCCCTCGACGTAGGCGAAGCTGACGTTGAGATTGCCCGGAAGCCGGTGCTCGAGGTCGCCGTTGAGGTACACCTCGTCGAGCTCGTCGAATAAGCGGGTGCGTAGACGCTCGCGCAACGACTTGCTGTGCTCGCTCTCGGCACCCATCTCGCGCCCCGAAATCTCGCAGGCCTCACCGAGGCCGACGATGCCGGGCACGTTGAGCGTTCCCGAGCGCATGCCGCGCTCATGGCCGCCGCCATCGATCTCACAGGCGAGCCGCACCCGCGGGCGGCGTGAGCGTACATAGAGCGCGCCGATTCCCTTGGGCCCGTAGATCTTGTGAGCGGATACGGAGAGCAGATCGACATTCATCGCGTCCACGTCGATGGGAACCTTACCGAGACTCTGTGCCGCATCCGTGTGGAACAGTGCGCCGTGCTCGCGAGCCATTGCGCCGATCTCGGTGAGCGGCTGGAGCACGCCCATCTCGTTGTTGGCGTGCATGATGGAAATGAGCACCGTCTCGTCGGTGATGGCCGCCTCGAGCTCGGCGAGATCGACGACCCCGTTTCGCTGCGGCTTGAGATAGGTCACGCGCGCGTCTCCGGCGCGCTCGAGGGCCTTGCAGGTATCGAGCACGGCCTTGTGCTCGGTCTGCAACGTGATGACGTGGTTGCCCTTGTCCTTGTAGAAATGGACGACGCCCTTGATGGCCAGGTTGTCCGACTCGGTGGCGCCGCTGGTCCAGATGATCTCCTTCGAACGGGCGCCCATCAAATTCGCGACCTGCTCGCGCGCCTTCTCGACGGCCGCCTCGGCCTCCCAGCCGAAGGGGTGATTGCGGCTGGCCGCGTTGCCGTAGCACTCGGTCAGATACGGCATCATCGCCTCCAGAACACGGGGGTCGAGACGCGTGGTAGCGTGGTTGTCCAGGTATATGCGGCGACCGGGTTCCGACATGGCGCTTCTCCTTTGCGGCCGGTATGGCTTACAGAAGACAATCCCGACCGATCAGGTCTACTATATAGGCATTAGGCCGAAGTGATTCAAGCGCAGACGCGACAAAACACGCCTGAAATCGAGCCCGTTCGCCGAAATAGTCAGAGTAGACGGATAAGCTGCGCTTATTCATCCCCGCCCGAGGGGGTGCTTATTCTCATGGATACACGTCTGGTGAGCCGCCGCTACGCGGCCGCAGAAGGCAGGGCCTCTCTCAAGAACCGGCCGGTGTGCGACTCCGGACACAGCGCCACCTGCTCGGGCGTGCCGGCCACCACCACGCGCCCGCCCCCGCCGCCGCCTTCCGGGCCGAGATCGACCACCCAGTCGGCAGTCTTGATGACATCGACGTGATGCTCGATGACGATCACGGTGTTGCCGGCATCGGCCAGGCGTCCGATGACCTCGAGCAGGCGACGCACGTCTGCGAAGTGCAACCCCGTGGTCGGCTCGTCGAGAATGTAGAGGGTGCGACCGGTGGCGCGCTTGGCAAGCTCGCGCGCCAGCTTGATCCGTTGGGCCTCGCCACCGGAAAGCGTGGTCGCCGGCTGGCCGAGATGTATGTAGTCGAGCCCGACCGAGCTCAGCGTGTCGAGCTTGCGCTTGGCCGCAGGGATCGCCGACATGAACTCGAGGGCTTCGGCCACCGTCAGGTCCAGCACGTCGGCAATCGTCTTCCCCTTGTAAAGCACCTCGAGTGTCTGGCGGTTCTAGCGGCGCACCTGGCAAAGGTCGCATTCCACA
>PIVZ01001366.1 GCA_003354045.1 bacterium | reverse complement strand
CCGGCAACATAGGTGGGAGCCTCTCTCACGAGTTTCGGGTGCTGGCCGAGTCCGGCGAGGACGTGCTCGTCAGCTGCTCATCGTGCAGCTACGCCGCCAACATCGAGAAGGCCGAGATCCGTCCTGCGCCGGGAGAGGGGTTCGAGTCGGCCGAGCTTGCCGAGGTGGACACCCCCGAGGCACGCACCATCGAGGAGGTTTCGGAATTTCTCGGCATGGCGCCCGCGCGCTTCATCAAGACGCTCATCTATGTCGCAGATGGCGAGGGCGTGGCGGTGCTGGTGCGTGGCGACGATCAGCTCAGTGAGGCCAAGCTCAAGGCCACGCTCGGAGTAGAGACCCTACGCATGGCCGAGGAAGACGAGGTCGAGCGCTTTACCGGGGCGCCGCAGGGCTTTGCCGGGCCGCTCGGGCTCAGCGTGCAGATCTTCGCCGACTACCGCTTGGCCGGCTGCCGGGGAATGGTTACCGGTGCCAACAAGGCCGACAAACACGTCGTCGGAGTGGAGCAGGAGCGTGACTTCCCGGGAGTCAGCTTCGCCAACCTGCGCACCGCGGAGAGCGGGGATGCCTGCGCGCGCTGCGAGGATGGGACCTTCGCCGAATATCGTGGCATCGAGGTCGGCCACATCTTCTACCTCGGCAAGAAGTACAGCGAGAAGCTCGGCGCCACTTACC
>PIVZ01001365.1 GCA_003354045.1 bacterium | reverse complement strand
CCACTGTGGGACATCAAGACGATGGACCAGCCACGAGCAATCCTCGTCGGAGCGAATGCAGTCCTGATCGCCGGCCAATCGAGCCAACCGCCTGACGGTGCCCCGCAGGCTAAATTGGCTGCCTATTCACTTGAAGACGGCAGCGAAATGTGGCGAGAAGAGTTGCCCGCTGCGCCAACGTGGTGGGGGCTGGCAACCGATGCGGACGGTCGGGTACTGGTCACTCTGCAGGAAGGCTCGGTGCTGTGCGCCGACGACGCGACAGCGCTGTAGTGTGGCATCCCAAAGCCCTGCAAGAAACACTGAGAAGCCCGCAAGCACATGGCTCACGGGCTTCTCTGGCGGGAGGGGAGTTTCTTCAGCGACAACGCCGCGACTTGTTACCCGACGGCGGTCGTTTCCGTCTTGAAGCCGGCCACGAGGTCTCGCAAGGAACTAGCCTGAGCACCGAGTTCCTCGCTGCTGGAGGCCATCTCTTCACTCCCAGCGGCCGTCTGCTCGGTAACCTGGGAGATCCCTTGGATCGCCTCGCCGACTTGGCTCGCATTGGCGGCCTGCTCGACGGTGGCGCTGGCGTTCTCGGAGATCACCTGAATGATCTCGGCGATCTGATCGGAACTGGTGCGGATCAGTTTCATGGCCTCGCTGGACTTCTGAACCGCCTTGCCGCCTTGCTCG
>PIVZ01001364.1 GCA_003354045.1 bacterium | reverse complement strand
AAGGTATGCTGAGACGTCCGATCGAATCCATAAGAATGATGTGTCGGCATTAGCTATGAGTTCTGACGACGTCCCTCGCTCGGCCGTTCGATTCACGGGCCACACGCTGCGCATCGCCGGGCGTGACACCATGAGCGTGTCGGGGAGCGCGCAGTGGCGATCGAAGGCCGACAGCTAGTTGTAAGAACCGAGCACGTTGTGAACACCCCCGGGTCTCCGGGTCAGATTGGGGATGACAACAGTCCCAACTGACCTTGAGGAGGGCCCGGGGATGAGGACGCATCGTAATGCTCGGATGACGTGGATGGGCCGGATGCTGCTGGTGCAGCGCATCTTGGCGGGTGGCTGGAGCGTGGTGAGGGCCACAGCCGCGGCGGGAGTGAGCCGCACGACGGGCTACAAGTGGCTGCGGCGCTGGTCGTCGGAGGGTGCCGCTGGCCTGCAAGATCGCAGCTCGGCGCCGCATCGAGTCTGGAACCGCACGCTGACTGGACGCGTGGCACGGATCGAGCAGCTGCGCCGGGAGAAGCTCACGGGTCGAGCGATCGCAGCGTGTCTCGAGATGGCGCTCTCGACCGTGGGAGGGATTCTGCGAGGACTGGGCCTGGGGAGCCTTCGGTCACTGGAACCCCGCGAGCCCGTGGTGCGCTATGAGTGGCCGCACGCCGGCGAGCTTCTC
>PIVZ01001363.1 GCA_003354045.1 bacterium | reverse complement strand
CGTCGTCTGGCCGACGAGGTCGGCTGGGCTCTCGATCGTTTCGATGCATGCCACGGCCATCAGTTACAGGCGCCGCCGCCGCTCGGTGTGAAGCTCGAGCCTGTGGAAGTGCAAATGCGTGCGCGCTCGGAAAGAGTCAACGGCTCGGATGACGCAGATGGTGTCGATGGTGCGAGCGACGCAGATGGTATGAGCGGTGTGGGTGAGGCAGACGGTGCCGCCGGTGACGCAAACGGTAAAGACGACACCGATGATCCGGTACTGAGGGCCGCCTTACGGCGCGGTACGTACTTCAACCCTCCGGCGGTGAGCTTCGTCGGTCCGGCTTCCGTGGTATCCCTGCTAAACGAGATGATCGAGCGCTACTCGGGGCCGCTCGGTATGCGCTGGGAGGGGTTCGAGCGCATGCTTCGTCATGTTCTCGAGCAGTGGAAGTCGCAGCCCCGTCACCGCGATCCGGTATTCGAGCGAGACGGGTGGCGCTGCGCGACCTCCTCATGCAGCGTACGGGGCAATCTGCAAGACCATCACATCGTTCCGCGATCCCATGGGGGGACGAACGAGCAAGAGAATCGCATCTCGGTGTGCGGCGAGCACCATATATACGGCATTCACGGGAATCTGATCGAGGTCCGAGGCCGCGCGCCAGATGGTGTCTACTGGAAGATGGGCCTGCGCAG
>PIVZ01001362.1 GCA_003354045.1 bacterium | reverse complement strand
CTGGGAAGTTCTCGAGGCCTGGGAAAAACCTTTCCTGACGACTTTCAGCAACGGCGATCCCATCACCCGCGGCGCCGACCGCTACCTGCGCAAGAAGATTCCAGGAACCGAGGGTCAGAGCCACACGACACTGCGAGGCGGCCACTTTTTGCAAGAAGACTCGGGGGCCGAATTCTCAAAAGCGGTTCGAGAGCTGATCGCTTCGACGCCCGTCTGAGGTCGCCGAACCAACGCCAGCCGAATCAACGTCAGCCGAATCAACGTCGTTATACCATCATGGGCTCTCTGAAGCAGGACCTGCGTTACTTCCTCCGCCTGCTGGCGAAGAGCCCGGGCTACGCCGTGGGGGTCGTCGTCACCCTGGCGCTCGGCATCGGCATCAGTTGCACTACCTTTGCCGTCTTGCGCGCGGTCCTGCTGCGACCGCTACCCTACCCGGAGCCTGAGCGGCTCGTCCTCGTGCGCGAGCGCCGCGACAACGGCCAGGAGGAGATGCGGGTGCGGGCTCCCTTCCTCACCGCCTGGCAGGAACGGCAACAGGTCTTCGAATCGTTCATGTTCTATGAGCCTCAGGCATACATGACCTTGACCGGTTCCGGCGAGCCGCGACGCCTCGTCACCCACCGGGTGTCGTCGACGTTCCTCGAGGTGCTCGGCACCCCGCCGCTTCTCGGACGCGAC
>PIVZ01000649.1 GCA_003354045.1 bacterium | reverse complement strand
CTCGAGCGGGCCGAACTTGTTGTCCCCGGGCTCGAGCACGAACGAGGCGTTGCCGGGCTCACCCCACGGACCGTCGGTTCCCGTCAGCTTGGATATCTGGTGGCAAACGTCACAGGTCACGCCTTCGGTCGCGACCGCCGGCAGTTCTTCGTCGTCGTGGCTCGGTACCAGTCCGCTTACCACTCCCGCGGCCGTGTGACATCCCGAGCAATAGGTGTAGACAGCCTCGCCGGCCTCCTCTAGCGCCATTAGCGCGTAGGAGCGGTACAGGGTGTCGTGGTGGGCTATCGAGTGCATCGAGCCACTTAACTCAGCGGCCTGACGCGGATGACATTCGGCACAGTCCTCCGAAGGCGAGAACGCATCGATATCGGCGAGCTTGCCATCCGCGGTGGTCACGCGTGAGAGCCCGAAGGGCCCGGTGATCGGTTGCGGCTGGGCTTCGGCAGCGGCCGGCTCGGGCTCCGTTACGGCGCCCGCTTCCACCGGCGGGGCGGAGTCGGGCGCCCCGGTGGGCTCCGACGTCGCCAGCCGGGCGACGCAACTCGCAAGGGTTACGCCGCCTATCAAGACGGCAAGGCCGAGAAACTTCGTAGGTGTTCGCATGATGAGCTTCTCCTGGGCTCCGGACCGCGCGAACTCCCCACACCTCCTCGTCCCCATTCTTGGCAGGCGAAACGCGTCGTCATTCTCTCGGGCACCCTCACGGCCTGCCCGAAATCTCCGAGAACCTGGCGCGGCATTCCGTGGCGCTGGGAAAGCTCCCGCTTGCCACCGGTGCCGCACTGCGTCCAAGTATTGTGTGGGCTGCTCGTGAGGACAAACTAGGGGGCGGCGGGAGCATGCAGATTGCTAGGAGGTCAGCCAGTGAACAGTGAAAAAGGAGTAGTTCAAACCACTATTTACCGGGGCGGCACGGTCCTGGTCATGGACGGAGCGACTCCCGCGGCCACCGCCATGGTGACGCGCAATCGGGGGGTAGCCGGAGTCGGCGACGAGGACGAGATGCGAGCGCTTGCCGGACCGCATGCCGAGGTCGTGGATCTCGGCGGCGCCACGGTAATGCCCGGCCTCATAGACACCCATCCGCACGTGCTTCACTTCGGTGCGCTGACATATCCGCTTGCCGACATCTCCGAGGCACGGTGCTACGACGACATCGTGGCCCGCCTGCGCGAGAAGGCCGCCGAGAAACCCGCCGGGCAGTGGGTGATGGCAACGCCGGTGGGCGAGGGCCACTATTTCTTGCGGAGCTCCTGGCGCGATCTGGCCGAGGGCGAGCTGCCCGACCGCCATGTGCTAGACGCCGCGACCAGCGACCATCCGGTCCTCATACAGGCATGGGCGCCGACCACGCCCAACGTATGCGTGTTCAACACGGCGGCCCTCGCGACGCTCGGTATCACGCGCGATACGCCCGAGCGCACCAGCAACGTGTGGGTAGAGAAGGACGAGCGCGGCGAACCGACCGGCCGGCTACGCGGCTCCGTGAACAACTACTACAGCGGCGATCCGTACATGGACGACCTGTTGCGCAACATCCCGCTCTTCGAACCGGAAGAAGCTGTAGCCGGCACGCGCAAGGCCATGGGCGAGTACAACCGGATGGGAGTGACGACGGTCTATGAGGGGCACGCCATGGGGCCGGCAGAGATCGGCATCTACCAGATGCTTCGCCAGGAGGATGCGCTCACCCTGCGTGTGCTCACCGCGCTCGAGGCCGAGCTCTACGGCTTTTCCTGGAACCAAGCCCTCAGCATGGAAGAGTTCGAAGAGAACCTGGCCCTGGCCGCTTCCATGACATCGGTGGCCGACGAACAGCTCCGCCACAACGGCGTGACCTTGTCGCGTGGCGGGCCGTGCGGGCCGGGCTTCCTGCGCATGAACGAGCCATACAAAGGTCCTTATGGCGATATGACAACGGGAGTGACTTTCGTCTCGGAAGAAAAGGAAGAATTCGCGCTCGAGTACTGTGCCACCCACGACCTGAGGCTGAACTTCATCGGCGCCGGCTACCGCGACCACGACGAGTTCCTGCCACACGCCGAGGCCCTCGATAAACGCATCCCGATCGCGGGACGCCACTGGATCTTGCAGCACAACTATCTTTGCACCAAGGAGCAGGCACGGCGCTACGCGGCCCTCGGCTTCGACGTAACGACCAGCATGTCGTTCTCGTGGGCCAAGGGAGAGCTGATGCGCGAGCGCATCGGCAACCACGCGTTGAGCGATCTCATTCCACTGCGGCGCCTGCTCGATGCAGGTCTGGTGGTCGGCTGCGGGACGGACTGGGGGCCGAAGAATGTCTTCGAGCACGTCGGACTGGCCGAGACCCACGAATTCTGCGTGAGCGGGCACAGAAACGACACGGCGGCCCACGCGGTCGGCCGCGAAGAGGCGCTCCTCATGTGGACGCGGGATGCCGCCCGCGTGCTCGGCTGGTCGGGCATCGGCACTCTCACGCCCGGCTCTGCGGCCGACTTCATCGTCCTCGATCGCAACCCGATGACCTGCGATCTCGACGCCCTGCCCGCTACCCAGGTAATGCGTACCGTGCTCGGCGGTTCAGTCGTCCACGACTCCGGGGAGCTGTAGCCCGCAACGAGGCTACGACTGCCGAAGGCAAGAGAACGGCCTGCGAACCACGGCTGTCGGCAGTCGTAGAGATGCCGAGCTAGTTCGTTCTAGAGCCCGGAGAAGTTACGGTGCTCCAGGGTCGCGCCCTTACGCACGCGGACCTCCCTCACTACCCCCAGAAACGATCCGACCCAGGTCGTTCCAACCCCGACGTGGAACTTCCGCGCCGCGGGACAG
>PIVZ01000648.1 GCA_003354045.1 bacterium | reverse complement strand
TCGTGCGGCCTGCTTGTCCTTCGCTCGGCTTCCACCCCGGCGGGTCACACCAACGTATGTCGATGGCGCGCGGTCGTGTAACGCGGTCGGGAAGCTCGAGACCGAACGCGTCAAATCGTTCCGCCAACGTCGGAAGAGTCTCGGGATCGGGCACCTCGGGCATGTCGAGGCTGTGCTCGAGACCCGGCTCGTCCGCATGAAACGAGACCGCCAGGTTGAATATGGCCTCCCCGTGCTGCACCGCCACCACGCGTCGGGTCGTGAACGAGCGGCCGTCACGGATGCGGTCTACCAGGTAGAGGATCGGCGCCTTGACGTCACCCGGCCTCAGGAAATAGGAGTGTAGCGAGTGTGGGCGGCGACCGTCGGGGACCGTACGGGTGGCGGCCACCATCGCCTGCGCGGCGACCTGCCCGCCAAACACGCGCAGCCGCTCCTCATCCGGCGAGAAACCGCGAAAGATATTTACTTCGAGCTCCTCCAGATCGAGCAGCTCGATTACCTCGTCAAGCATAGATGCTGGCACCCGCGTTGCCGGTCCGTTCTTCCCGTCGCTACCAGGCCGTCGAGAATCCGGCATCCGGAATGTCGAGAGCGCTGCGGTCGCCGGACTGAATCGCCTTGCACTTTGCCACCGCGCCCGGCAGCACGAAGTTCACGAAGAACTTCGCCGACATTACCTTGCCGGCGTAGAAGTCGAACTCTTCCTGGCTCTGCCCCTCGTCCTGAGTGCGCTTCTGCTCGGCGAGGACGCCTGCCTCGAGAAGCAGGTTGGCCACCGTTATTTCGGCCATGGCCTCGAGAAAGGGCGTGGCGCACAGCGTGAACTGGTCGAGCTTGGAGGTCATCATGTACTCGACGGTGGCGTTACCGGCCTCCTGAAGAGCCTGGGCGGCCGCACCTAGAGCTTGCACCTCCTTACCCAGAGCCGGGTCCGCCGAGTGGGCCTCCACGAAGCCGCCGAGATCGCCGACGTAGTTGTTCAGATCCTCTCCCTGGTGTCCGCGCAGCTTGCGAACGACCAGATCGAGAGCCTGGATGTGGTTGGTCCCCTCGTAGATCGAGAAGATCTTCGAGTCGCGCAGGTACTGCTCGACGGGATTGTCCACGACGTAGCCGGCTCCACCGTAGACCTGCATGGCCAGCTCCGAAAGCCGGAAAGCCTGGTCGGAGCAATACGCCTTGACGATCGGCGTGAGCAGATCGACCCGTCCCTGGTGGTACATTGCCCGGTCCGGGTCCTTTTCTTGAAGAGCGGTGGCCAAGTCGAGGTGCTTGGACAGGCTCACCGCCAGTACGCGCATACCCTCGACCTTCGACTTGATCTCCAGGAGCATGCGACGCACGTCGGAATGCTCGATGATCGGCACCTTCGGAGCGTTCGGGTTCTTGAACTGCTTGACCGAGGTCCCCTGCAGGCGGTCACGAGCGTAGGCGAGTGCATTGAGGTAGGCGGTCGCGGCGATGGCCAATCCTTGGACGCCGACGGCAATACGCGCGCCGTTCATCATGCGGAACATCTGCTTTATGCCGACGTTCTCGACGTCCCCACACAGATGACCGATGCAATCGTCGTTGTCCCCGAAGTTGAGAACGGTCGTCGCGGAAGATTTGATGCCGAGCTTGTGCTCGATGGAAGGGGTCAAGACGTCGTTGAACTCGCCGGTGCTGCCGTCATCGTTCACGCGGTGCTTGGGCACGATGAACAAGGAGAGCCCACTCGTCCCCCCGGGAGCGCCTTCCACGCGGGCAAGCACCATATGCACGATGTTCTCGCTCATGTCCTGGTCGCCGCCCGATATGAAGCTCTTGGTGCCGGTAATCTTGTAACGATTGCCGTCGATCTTGACCGCCTTGGTAGTACACGCGCCGACGTCGGAGCCAGCGTGCGGCTCGGTCAGGCACATCGTGCCAGCGCTGCGCCCGTCCATCATCGGCGCCAGGAAGCGCTCGCGGTCTTCTTCTGTGGCGAACTCCGAAACGAGTTCGGCAGCGCCGAGCGTGAGACCGGAGTACATGCTGAACGACATGTTCGCTCCGCCAAGCAGCTCGTTCATAGCCACAGCCACACTGGACGGGCCCTGGAACCCGCCATGGTCCATCGGGAGCGTGAAGTTGGGAAGTCCGAGCTCGTAGAGCTTGGCCCAGGCTTCCTTGTAGCCTGCCGGCGCCAACACCTGGCCGTCTTCCAGACGGCAGCCCGCGCGGTCGGCGACGCCATTGAGTGGTCCGACCTCCTCATTGCAGAACCGCAGGGTCTGCTGAATGACCTGATCGCACTCCTCGCGTGAGAGATGCGAGAAGTGCTCGAGCTCGAAGAGCTCCTGAACATTCATGTGCTCGTAGAGCGTGAACTCTATGGAACGTAGGTCGGACTTGAAGAAGTTGATGGCAGCCTCTGACATGGCTTGACTCTCCTCGTTGAATCTAGCGGCGGTCGCGGGTCTTGGACCAATCGGACGCAGATGTTTGTCGGTTCGGAGCGCGCGATCAAACATCCATTACGCACCGCGGCGTAAAGAGACACACCCATTATAGGGGGTCGTCTAGTAAGATGCCGATATAACAGCGTTTTCAGCCCGAGCACTGCACCGAGGGGAGCCGCACTGGTCAGCCCAGCAGATGGCCGACAAGCCGAGATTCTTCACCCCGGCGCAGTTCTCCGCGGCGGTCGCATCTGACTGCCCTCGAGAAAGGTTAGCCTCTCAAACAAAGTAATGGCGGCCGCGCTTCGCTTGACCGCCCGGATACGGACTCGGCTACACGCGGATTCGGCGGTGCGCCGCGGCACCGCGCGGCCCGCGACGACATGGGGCGC
>PIVZ01001361.1 GCA_003354045.1 bacterium | reverse complement strand
GTCGCGCAGCACGGTGCCGGGTCCGACCGCGCGCGCAGCGATCTCCCTGGAGCTCAGAGGCCTGGTCTCGTCGTATTCGTCCGTCATGCGCCGAGGTTAGCATGCCACCCGACCAGGCCTCACGTCCGCCTGTGTGTGGTGGGATCATTTTTGGGATCGGGGGGGCATGCGGCGCCGGCTCGACGAGCCGGCCTGATCGGGAAGCCGGAAGCTCGATACGAGTCGCGTCCCGGTACCCACACCCTTTGGACCTCGATCGAGTCAATGCAGTTGCAATCATTTGCCGGCGTACCTGGGACGCCGGCGGCCATCCACCAGCCCCGTTCTGCTCCGCTCAGTCCGCCTGATCCAAGGACCTCGTTGCCCTCGTACCCGGCTGCCTGCCGCCCTCCCACTGACCCCGGCCCGGCCCCGCATTCTCGGCACGGTGGTTGCTCTGTGGACTGACCGAGCGCTCTAAACAGGGGATTTTGAAGGAATTGTGTTCAGACCTCAAAACACAGTGTTAGGGAATCCGAACACTCCCTCACCCAGGTCCTCGATCCGAAACTGAGCGGTCGGCAGTCGGCCCCCCTTGCCGCCGGCCTTTTCAACCAGGTCACGAGACAGACGAATCCCACCAGGTGCGAGCCGGCGCGCGATCCGCGCCGGGCGCTGACAAACCGGCATTCCGACATTACCAG
>PIVZ01000647.1 GCA_003354045.1 bacterium | reverse complement strand
TCATGCCGGCATCGCCACGCAGAACGTGGTGGAGCGCCAGCTCAGGGAAGAGGGCACCGACCGCCACGAGCTCGGCCGCGAGGCTTTCGTGGAGCGCACCTGGCGCTGGAAGGAACAGTCGGGCGGCACTATCGGCCAGCAGCTACGCCGCCTCGGTGTTTCCTGCGATTGGAGCCGCGAGCGCTTCACACTGGACGAGGGCCTCTCGAGAGCCGTACGCGAGGTGTTCGTCACCCTTTACGAGGAAGGCCTGATTACCCGCGGCCGCTACCTCATCAACTGGTGCCCGCGCTGCCACACTGCGCTCTCGGACATAGAGGTCGAGCACGAGGACCAGGACGGCCATCTCTGGCATCTGCGCTATCCTTTGGAGGACGGTTCCGGCTTCATCTCGGTGGCCACCACGCGGCCGGAGACCATGCTCGGGGACACCGCCGTGGCGGTTCACCCCGACGACGAACGCTACCGCGACATGATCGGCAAGACAGTCGTGCTGCCGGTCATCGGCCGCAAGCTTCTCGTCATTGCCGACGCCTACGTGGACAGCGCCTTCGGCTCGGGCGCCGTGAAGATCACCCCGGGGCACGATCCCAACGACTTCGAGATCGGGCTGCGCCATGAGCTCGAGATGGTCTCGGTGATGAACGAGGACGGGACCATGTCGGCAGAGGCCGGCGAGTATGCGGGCACGACCACGCAGGAGTGCCGGCAGGCCCTGGTCGAGCGCTTCGAGAAGGACGGCACCCTCGAGCGTACGGAAGATCACAAGCATGCCGTCGGAACCTGCTATCGCTGCCACTCGGTGGTCGAGCCCTTGCTCTCCCTGCAGTGGTTCCTCGGCGTCAAGGACATGGCCAACGAGACGCTGGCCGCCCTCGACCGCGGCGATACCCGATTCGTTCCCGAGCACTGGGAGAAGACCTACCGGGCGTGGATCGAGAACATCCGCCCGTGGTGCATCTCGCGCCAGCTATGGTGGGGGCACCGTATCCCGGCCTGGTACTGCGAGCCCTGCGATAAGACCGTCGTCTCACGCCAGGATGTCAGCGCCTGCCCGGATTGCGGCGGGCCGATCGAGCAGGACGAAGACGTGCTCGATACCTGGTTCTCGTCTGCCCTGTGGCCGTTCTCGACCATGGGCTGGCCGGAGAAGACGGCCGATCTCGAGCGCTTCTATCCCACCAGCACGCTGGTCACCGGCTTCGACATCATCTTCTTCTGGGTGGCGCGGATGATGATGATGGGGCTGCGATTCATGGGCGACGTACCCTTCCGCGACGTCTACATCCACGCCCTGGTGCGCGACGAGCTGGGCAAGAAGATGTCCGAGTCGAAGGGCAACGTCAGCGACCCCCTGGTTGTCATCGACGAGTACGGCGCCGACGCCTTCCGCTTCACCCTGGCCGCGTTCGCCGCCATGGGCCGCGATATCCGACTTTCCACAGAAAGAATCACGGGTTACCGGAACTTCATAAACAAACTCTGGAATGCGGCGCGGTTCGCCGCCATGCAGCGCGAAGATGCCGATGTGGGCTGCGGGATACCCCCCGAGATCGTCCTGATGCCCAACCGCTGGATCGTCTCGAGGCTGGCAGCGGCCATCCGCGACACCCGTGAGGCGCTCGACGGCTACCGCTTCAACGATGCAGCCAACCGCCTCTACCGATTCACCTGGAACGAGTTCTGCGATTGGTACATCGAGATCGTCAAGGTGCTCATGGAGGGCTCCGAGGCCGACCGCGAAGAGACGCGGCACACGCTCACAGGCGTCCTCGAACAGCTGCTGCGGTTGCTCCACCCGCTGGTGCCCTTCGTCACCGAGGAGCTCTGGCAGCAGCTTCCCGAGCACGGGCGCGAGAGCGGCAGCATCATGACGGCCAGCTATCCGGCTGCCCACGGCGAGTGGTCGGACGAAATGGTCGATGGCGACATGGCCGCGCTCATCGAGATGGTCCGCTCGGTCCGCAATATCCGCGCAGAGATGGACATCGCGCCCAAGGTCAGGCTCGATCTTCACGTCTCCACCGTGGTGCAGCAGTCGCAGGTGGTGACGGGCAACGAATCGCTGGTGAAGCGTCTGGCCGGCGTCGGCAACCTCCACGCAGTGGGCGCCCGCGTGGACGGCGATAGCCTTCCCGAAGGAGTCCCGCGCGGCTCGGCCCACGGCGTGGCCGGTGTCGAGCACTGGGTGCCCATTGCCGAGCACGTCGATCTCGCGGCCGAGGCGCAGCGAGTCTCGCGTGAGATTGCCAAGATCGACAAGGAGATGGCGCGGCTTTCCGGCAAGCTCTCCAACCCTTCTTTCGTCGAGCGCGCTCCCGCCGACATCGTCGAGAAAGAACGCGGCAAGCTGGCCGCCGCCGAGGAGCAGCTCGCCAAGCTACGCGGTAGCCTCGCGCGCGTCGAAGCCATGGGGGACGCAATCTGACCCCGCCTGCATTCAGGCCCGATGACGAGGGCGTGCGAACCCTGCTCCGACTCAGCCTGGTCGAAGACATAGGCACCGGCGACCTGACTTCCCTTTATACGATTCCCGCCGGCCTGAGCGCCCTCGGGCGGGTGGTCGCGCGCGAGGCGCTGGTCGTCGCCGGCCTGGTCGTGGTGGAGCCGCTCATAGCCGAGATGGGCCGGCTCGGTGTGGTCGATGGAGCCGAGTCCCTGGTGATCGTGGACTCGGTCAGCGACGGCGACTGCGTAGATGACGGTGCAGTTCTCTGCACCCTCGAGGGGCCGGCACGGGCGATCCTCACCGTAGAGAGAACGGTTCTCAATTTCCTCGGCCATGGAAAGCAGCTTGTCGAGATTCTCTTCCACAGGCTTT
>PIVZ01001360.1 GCA_003354045.1 bacterium | reverse complement strand
TGACGGGAAAGGCGACATCTCGTGGCTGCGCGCACTCACGGTCATGCCTGTAGTCTCCCATTGCTACGGGGCCGAGTGGGTGGAGAGGGCCAAGCGGGTAACCGTACGTCGTCTAGCCGACGAGGTCGGCTGGGCTCTCGATCGTTTCGATGCATGCCACGGCCATCAGTTACAGGCGCCGCCGCCGCTTGGTGTGAAACTCGAGCCTGTGGAAGTGCAAATGCGTGCGCGTTCGGAAAGAGTCAACGGCTCGGATGACGCAGATGGTGTCGATGGTGCGGGCGACGCAGATGGTATGAGTGGTGTGGGGGAGGCAGACGGTGCCGCGGGTGACGCAAACGGTGCAGACGACGCCGATGACCCGGTACTGAGGGCCGCCTTGCGACGCGGTACGTACTTCAATCCTCCGGCGGTGAGCTTCGTTGGCCCGGCTTCCGTGGTATCCCTGCTAAACGAGATGATCGAGCGCTACTCGGGGCCGCTCGGCATGCGCTGGGAAGGCTTCGAGCGTATGCTCCGCCACGTTCTCGAGCAGTGGAAGTCGCAGCCCCGTCACCGCGACCCAGTATTCGAGCGAGACGGGTGGCGCTGTGCCGCTCCCATATGCAGTGTGCGTGGCAACCTACAAGACCACCACATCATCCCGCGATCTCACGGCGGGACGAACGAGCAAGAGAATCGCAT
>PIVZ01000646.1 GCA_003354045.1 bacterium | reverse complement strand
ATGAAGGCCTGTACTTCGCCCTGCTCTCGAGCCGGAGTCTGAGAGACGCACTCCGCTGCTTCATCCGCCTTCAAAAACTGGTAGGTGACTTCATGACCATCCACTTCGTCCAGGAAGACACGCGTTCTCGCCTGAGCTTTACTAGCGATGTCATTCACGGCGACGAGTCAGTGGTGTCTGACTGCGTGGCCGCGACAATGGTCGGCATGTGTCGTGACCTCACGCGCGATCAGACCCTTTCGCCCGCGGCAGTGAAGTTTCGCCGGCCGCAGCCGGCCGATACGGTTCTATTCGACCAGACCTTCCGGGCGCCTATCACGTTCTCCGCCGCTCGGGACGTGCTCATCTACGATAGCGCCGTTCTCGACACGGCTTTACCGACCTCCGACGCCGAGCTCTCCGGCCGCCTCGATCAAGTGGTGATCGACTACCTGGAGCAACTGGACATGGGAGGTCTACCGAGCAAGGTGCGCAGGGCGGTTGTCGACGCACTCCCCGACGGCCCGCCAGGGAAGGCCGAGATCGCGAAGAGGCTGGCGATGAGTCCGCGTAGTCTTCAGCGCCATCTGAAGGACGCCGGCACCTCATTCCGCGAGATCGTTACGGACGCGCGCTGCACGCTTGCCAGCGGATGGCTAGAGAAGGGCGACATGTCCGTTACGGAAATCGCGTTCCTACTCGGCTTCAGCGACTCGAGCTCCTTCGCCCGTGCGTACCGCCGCTGGACGGGCGCGCCGCCCTCCCACTGGTCGTCCGCGCCCTGATCTCCGCAGCGTTCTGTCAGGCGATCTGCAGTCGGTATCGAATAGGCGATGGCTTGATGCCACCTGCCAAGTTCGCGCGGCTTCTCATCGACTTCCGCGCCGGCTCAGTATGTGCCGGCCAGCGCCTGGATCTCGTTGTCCGAGAGCGCGTAGTGATAGAGCCGGAAGTCGGCGAGGCGGCCATTCACCGGCAAACTCGAACCGCTCGGGCCGGGGTAGGAACTGGAGGCGCCGAAGGTCAGAGGCGTGTACGGTTGATTCGCCGGGCTGCCGGGATCGATATCGCCGGTGGCGGGGCGGCTCGAAACCATCTCGCCATCACACCACAGTTCCAACGCGGCGCCGTCGTAGACGACCGCGAAGTGATGCCAGCCCGGCGCGAGGCCCGTCACGTCATGGCTCGTCTCGATCCATCCGTTGTCGGTGGTTCCGATGTAGGCGCTCAGGTCGGCCTCGTATTGCACGAGCAGATAGGACTCGTTCTTGTGAACCATGAACTCGGCATTAGTGGTGCCCGTCGTCCAGTCGTCACGGTGGACGAAGATCGAGTAAGTGTGCTCGCGCGCCGGGTTCAGGGCCGCGTGGTACGGCACGGACACAAACTGGCCGTCCCCGAAGGTCGTGGCCGTGCCCGGCTCTCCCCCCGGACCTTCAGCATCGCCGATCTCGAGATCCCCTCCGATGAGATAGTTCTCCGCGGCATCCGCGGAGAGCAGATAGTGAACGGCAAGTGGCGCGGCCGGCGGCAGGCTGCCGAGGTAAGTCCGCCACGCCACCTCCTGCAGAGCGGTGCGGGCTGCCTCTGACAAGCCGGGGTTGCCGCCGGTCAGGCCGACAGGGCTCAGGCCGGTCAAGGTTGCATAGAAGACGTTCGCCGTCAGGTAGGCTCCGACGGAATTCGGGTGCGAACCGTCTCCGGAGTACAGCTGCAGCGCCGGGTCTTCCCAGCGTGCCCGCATCCACGCCATGGCAACCGGAGCGACCGCGGCGCCGAGGACGTCGCCATGGTTGTTGTAGTAAAGCGGAAAGTAATGCTGCATGTCGATCGTGTGCCACTCGCGTGGCCACGTCATGAACAGAACCGACTGCGCGCCCGTCGCACGAATGCGTGCATCGAGCTGTTCGGCGCCCCACGAGATGTAGTACTCGTTGTACACCGGCTGGTAGCTCTGGTTCTGCATGACGACGAAGTCGTGGCCGGCGTCGATGGCGTTCAGCGTTGCCGTGCGAACGGCGTGCTGCTCCAAGGTGTACCCGCCAAGGGAGGAAATAGTGGTCTGGATTCGAAAGCTCGAGCCGGGAGATTCGCTCAGTTGCTCGACGACCGTGGGCAGAGAGTTCGAGTAACTGTTGCCGATGAACAGCACGTCGATTTCCACAGGCGGTGGCAGCGTGGTCGTGGTCGTGGTTGTAGTGGTAACGGTAGTCGAGGTCGTCGTTGGCCTCGAATCGTCACAGCTTCCGGCGGCAAGGCCATCGTCGAACGCGTCGCAATCGACCGCGAGTGAGTCGATCCCGTTGACGGCCTGACACAGAACACAGCGAAGCTCTGTGCCGGTGCAGTCAACGAACCCCTCCGTGCCACCCTCGCTGCAGGCCGAGCCGGGAAAGGCGGTGGCAAGATCCAGACCGGGCTCGACGCACGATTTGTCGAAGTCGCGGCCGAGCTTCTCGACTCGCCTGCCGATCTTGCCCCGCTCGTCAATGACCCCACTACCATCGACGGCCACGCACGAATCAGCCAGCGAGGCTGCGTCGATGGCCCGATCGCCCCGAAGGGCACTCTTCGCGCACTTGGAGAAGACCTTCCAGGAGATGTCGAACAGCCGAGCCGTCTGCCCGGCCACGTCCTCGCGGCACTCGGCGTAGCGGTCGGCATCTGGATCGCCGGGCGCGGCGGCCTGCGATCCGATCAGCGGACGCCCGAACAGGTCGGCGACCAGGTCGGCAGCGGCACCGGCTGCAGCGGCATTGGCGGCAGCGGCACCGACGTACGCGAACGCCGGCTGCGCCGATCCGGCGCACTTGCGATCGTCACGATTGACGGTCTTCGCCCTGGCGTGG
>PIVZ01000645.1 GCA_003354045.1 bacterium | reverse complement strand
GGGCTGTCGGCGATGATTACTGGGCGGGTGGCGGGGGCGGGGTGTTTGGTGGCGGCAACGGCGGCTATGGCGGCTATTATTCTGCCGGAGCTCCCGGGTCCGCTGGCGGCACAGACCCGTCGATTCTCATCGACGATGCCGGCCAGACCGTCTACGACTGGGTGAAGGGGCAGGTAGATTCCCTGGCCTCCCTTGCCGGCGGCGCGGGCGACGACACCCTCGACGGCGGCCCCGGCTCCGACGATCTTTTTGGCATGGGCGGCGCCAACACCTTTGTCTTCGAATCTGACGACGCATCCTCAGGCAGTGACGTCGACACCATCCATGACTGGAACAATAGCGCGTCCAACAAAATCGTACTGACGACCGGCGGTGCTGGGTTAAGTGAAGCCCAGGTTGAAGCTATCATCGATGCCCAAATGACATCCGGCGCCGACCGAACCTTTGTTCACGCCGACGGACCCAACCAGGTCTCTGTGGTTGTGAAAGATCTAGGCCGGGATCTAGAAATTTCAGACTTTCTGCCTATTGTCTTCGAAGATGACTTCGAGTCGGGCGACTTGACCGCGTGGTCGTCAAATACTCCATAGCAACGAGTTACCGGTAGCACAGAAGCTCCCGTTCTGGGTCATACTCATGACCTTGTGACGGAAGGCACCTCATCAGACGTCAGGAGCGGCAAACCTGCGCAGGGCGAAGACCAAAGCAGCCGTAACGACTGAGCCTTGCAGCCACCACCGCAGTCATGGCGCTGGGTGAGAAAGGCATCAGAAACCCGTAGATTGGGAGGCGGAAAGACACCATGTCCAGCTTGATCGGGAATACCGTCGGCAAGATCCGGATCGCGGAAGAGCTCAGCCACGGCGGCATGGGCGACCTCTACGTCGGCCACGACGAGACCCTGGGGCGGAAAGTGGCGGTCAAGGTCATCGGCGGCCGCCTGCGCCTCGACCCCGAGGCCAAGAAGAGGTTCATCTGGGAAGCCCAGGTCCTGTCCAAGCTCGAGCACCCCAACATCTGCCGGGTGTACGACTTCATCCAGGGCGACAAGCACGACTTCCTGATCATGGAGCTGATCAAGGGATCAGACCTCACCGAGCTGGCTCAGGGCATGACCATTAAGGCCAAGCTGCGCATGGCCTGGCAGGTCGCCGACGCCCTGTCGATCGCCCATCGCCGCCACATCGTGCACCGCGACCTTAAGCCAGACAACGTCATGATTACCGACGACGAGCGTGTCAAGATCCTGGATTTTGGCCTTGCGCGATCCCATGACGCCGATCGCGATGTCGCAGCCGACCCGGACACCAGCGGCGAGACTTCGCCGACCCCCGAAGCCATTGAAGGAGGCGGTTTCAGGACCGAGCTGGGTGTCATCATGGGCACGCCCATGTACATGAGCCCAGAGCAGGCGCGGGGTGCGTCGGTGACCACGGCCAGTGACATGTACTCCTTCGGCCTGCTCGTGCAGTGGCTCTTCACCGGATCGGATCCCCATCCTCGCGACACTCCGGCGGCCCGTCTCATTCTCCGTGCCATGGACGGAGAGACTGTGCCGGTCGAGGGGGTCGACCCGGGTCTCGCGGCGTTGATCAAGGACCTCAAGGCGATCGCACCGGAGAGCCGCCCGAGCGCGGAAGAGGTGAAGCTCAGGTTGCAATGGGTCAGCGATCGGCCGGCGCGCCGCATGCGGCGGGCTGCGCTCGCAGCTTTCATCCTCGTTCTGGCCACCGGTACGGTGCTCTCCACCGTCGGTTTCGTGCGGGCCAAAAGAGCGGCAGCGCGCGCCGTCGAGGCGCGCAACGAAGCGATCGTTGCTCGTGACCAGGCCGCTGAGCTCGCCACCTTCCTGGTCGACCTCTTCCAGGTCTCGGACCCAGATGTGGCCCAGGGGCAGCCGGTCGATGCCCGGCAGCTACTCGAGGCCGGAGCCGAGCGCATCCAGCGCGAGCTTTCGAGCCAGCCCCTGCGACGGGCCCAGTTGATGTTCACCATCGCCGAGATCGACCACCGTATCGGCAGCTGGGACGAGGCTGAGCAGCTCTTCTTACAGGCGCTGGCCCTGCAGGAGAAACACCTGCCGCCAGGGGATTTACAGATTGTCGCGACCTTGCGGGGTCTGGGCGGCCTGCTGGTGGACCGGGCGCAGATCGAGAGGGGCGAGGTCCTGCTCCTGCGCGCCCTGGCTCTTGTCAACGCGAACCCCGAGGCGAACCGTCTCGAGCGGGCACGGACCTTGGCCTCCTACGGGAGTCTGCTCTATCGCAGCGGTCGCCTCAAGGAGGGCGTCGAGACCCTGCAGCAGGCGATTCCGATCCTCGACGACGAACTCGGTCCGGACAGCCCGGAGCTCCTGCAGCCGCTGTTCGCGCTCACTGGTGTGCTGTCCTACCAGGGACGGTGCGCCGACGCTGAACCGGTCCTGAAACGCATGGAAACGCTGAGCAGGAGCCTCGGCCAGGGCCTCACCGTCAACATGGCCCGCCTGCTGCAAGGCCGGGCGGCTTGTCTGGCTAGCAACGATCCTGAGGCGTCGGTCCCGATCTTTCAACGCGCCATCGAGGTGTTCACCCGGCTGCTGGGGCCCGAGCACGCATACGTCGGCGACAATCGGGGAAACCTCGGCGTCGTCTACCGGAGGCTCGAGCGATTCGGGCTCGCCGAGCAGGAGCTTCGTCGAGCGATCGAGATTTCGTCTGCGGTCCGGGGAGAAGACCACTACCATACCGCCAGCTTCACTGGCGAGCTCGGCCTGCTCCATTACCAGCGCGGGGTGTTCGAGGTCGCGGCCACCGAGCTGGAGCGCAGCCTCCGGATCTTCCGTCAGGA